>NZ_NOYS01000029.1:0-108192 GCF_002258475.1 Rhodococcus sp. 06-1460-1B | reverse complement strand
CCTCTCGGTTGTCGGTGCAGTTGTGGTAACCACACCGATACCGGAGGTCCTCACCTATCTGTCGCTGCCACGCCGTCCACAACGTCCCTGCTCATTACAACTAGCCCCAACGATCAGGATCATGCCCAACACCTGGAGAAGGGTGATTCGAGTACCGAACAATGTCGTATCGACGATGACCGCAACCACGGGGTAGACGAAGCCGAGCACTGCGATCATCGGTGTGGGGAGCTTCTGGTACGACGAGTACATGAGGATGTACATCACGCAGGTGTGGATCACTCCGAGCCCGATCAACCACAACCATCCTGCACCGAGATCGCCGAGCTCGGAATATGTGATGAACGGTGCGAGGAGCGGAATTCCAACGACGCACTGAACCAGGGCGATGATGTGTGGGCGTACTCCGGAAAGCCGCTTGGCGATAATGGTGGCGACTGCGTACAGAACTGCGGCCCCGAGGGCGTAGCCGATGCCGATCATGTACTGGGTATCGCCGAGCAGGTGCCCGCTGGTCAGCCCGGAGACAAGAATGACTCCAACGAACGCGACAACCATCCATGCCCACTTGTTCAGCGTGATTCGCTCGCGAAGGATGAGGGCGCCCAGGATGAGCACGTAAAACGGCTGCGTGTGGTAGACAACCGTCGCCACAGAGATCGAGGTGCTGCCGTAGGCGGCGAACAGAAGAGTCCAGTTGTAGACGATAAAGACACCCCCTAGGGCCGCCAGCCCCAGCTTGGCAGCATTCATCCCACTGCCACTGAAGAAGCCGCGCACGGCGCAGTAGATCGCGAGCGCCACCGCTCCGAACACGCAACGGAAGAACACGACGGTTCCAGGGCTAGCGCCGGATTCGAGAACGAAGGCACCGATCGTTCCGGACAGCACCATTGCCGCGATGAGTTCGATCACGCCGACCTTGCTTGAAGGCTGCGGTTTGACGTCGATCATAATTAACAGGCTCCTACGGTTGAATGACATCTTCATGATGAGTTTGCAGACCCCGGCGGGGAACTACTTGATTCTGCAAGTTGCCCGCACAAATGTGAACGCGGCGGCATTCAAGCTTTCGATGGGTCTATCGAACTCTCGGACGGGCACCACCGACCAATCGGTCTGTTCGATAGGGCTATCGAAGTTCCAGATGGCACTCGAATTCCAGTTCCGCACTACCTGTGGAACATTCTTAACGGCCCAGCCTCAAGCTTCCCGACAAATTTGGAAGGAAATTCATTCCCAATGCTCGAAACCAGAAGAAGTTCGACGCTGGAGCGACCCGCAAAGAAGTCTGTGATCCTCGCGACAATACAATCAGACTCCCACATGTGGAATCTAGTATTTCTGGAGCTTCTTTTAACAGAGGCGGGGCACACCGTCGTGAACCTCGGGCCGTGCACACCGGTCGAGCTCATCGCGGAAACCGCTGCAAGGGTCGACGCGTCCGCAGTTGTCATCAGCAGCGTCAATGGGCACGGGCACTTGGATGCTCCAGCCGTGGCAAAGAGAATTCGAGAGGACGACCGGTGCTCGGGTGTGACACTGGTCGTGGGAGGAAAGCTCGGCGTCAGCGGGGATGCCAACATCGAACACGCAAGCGGGCTAATCGAGGCCGGATTCAATGCGGTATTCGAGGCCACGGCGTCGCCATCTCTTCAGCAGAACGCGTTGCTAGAGATGCTTGGCACCAACCAAGGCCAGCGCGTCATCATGGCGTCATCATCAAAAATAGAAGAGGGGGTATAGCACGATGTCAAATCCGTTTCATGAACGCGTTATGAATGCTAAGGCGTCAGGAAAACTTGCTGTCCAGCCTCGTATGGGTTTCTCAGATCAAGCAAAGATGAGAGACGGACTGATCGCAACTCGAAACGCCGCTGCCGCAACGCTGGGGACAATCACAATTGACAGCTTCACCCGAGTCGGCGACCACGAGTCCGCCGCATTGGCGATAGCGACTGAGGAAGCGCTAAACGGCTACCCACTGGTTGCGCACGGCGCAGAATCGACTGCGCTGATGTGCGCTGACGTGCACGATAGTCAGTTCCCGATCCAGATACGTCACGGATCAGCTCAGCCACAAGACATTGTGCGAACTCTCGTTGACGCGGGCTTCCCAGCCACCGAGGGCGGACCGGTCAGCTACTGCCTGCCTTACAGTCGGCTTCCGATCAGTGCCGCCGTCGACGCATGGGCCGAAACCGCAGAGATCGCGGCCGACAATGATCTCCACCTTGAGACTTTCGGTGGTTGCATGCTTGGCCAGCTATGCCCACCCAGCTTGCTAGTAGCGCTGAGCGTGCTCGAAGGACTTTTTTTCGCTCAGTACGGTGTCAAAAGTATCTCGTTGAGCTACGCGCAGCAGACCAATCTCGACCAAGATGTCGCGGCCGTGACTGCACTTCGCAATCTCGCTGACCGGTACATCGGGGACCGGGCCGAACGACACACCGTCATCTACACCTACATGGGCGTGTATCCACTCACGTCAATCGGATCGAACAGGTTGCTTGAACGAAGCGTCATGCTCGCGCACGCATCGGGCGCGGAGCGACTGATCGTCAAGACCCCAGCCGAAGCGCACCGAATCCCGACAATTGAGGAAAACGTCGCGGCACTCGAACTCGCCGGGCGCATGCGCCCGACCGGTCGACTCGGCCAAGCATCAGAGGAAGAAGCCATAGCAATCATGTCCGAAGCCGACCGCTTGATTGCTGCGACGCTCGAGCAATCGGACAATGTTGGTCACGCCTTGAACCTCGCCTTCGGCCGTGGCCTGTTGGACGTCCCATTCTGCCTGCACACCGATAACGCCAATCTCGCACGCGCCACGGTTCGAGCAGACGGGCGATTGGAATGGAGTGATACCGGGCGGATGCCGATTTCGGCGGTATCGGGCGCAGCGCCGTTGCGCTCCGATCAACTCCTGGTTGTGCTCAATTACAACCAAACTCGATTCGACCGGGAACAACTATCTGGCGGCGTCGATCGGGTTCTGACATGACTAGCCGAAGCTTGGCTGAGGTACGGCGGACCGGCCTTCGCGTCTCGGTTTCTCTCGGGATACCGGGGCTATCGCTTGTCCGCGCCGACGGCACAGCTACGGGCCTCGATGTCGACTTTGCCCGCGCAGTCTCAATTGCCTTGACGGGGGACGACTCATCGATTGAGTGGATGCCGACCGCACCCGAGGAACGTATCCCCGCGGTCTCGGCGGGGTATGCCGACCTCGGCGCGTCGAACACCTCGTGGACTACCGCACGTGACGCCGACGTGTTGTTCGTTGGGGTCCTTTGCCACGATGGGGAAGGCTTCATGACGTTGAGTTCAGTGATTGAGCTTGCGGAATTGCACGGTAGCTCGGTTTCCGTGCAGGCAGGAACCACGACCACTTTGAATCTGGACCGCTTACGTCGGGAACACGGAATTACGCTCAACGCTATCGAGGCTCCAACTCCCGACGCTGCGCTTCATGCCTACCTGAGCGGCGAAACAACCGCATACGTGCTGGATCGATCCGCGCTGGCCGGCATCCGCGCAAACCTCCAAGACCCAGAGGCCCATCGAGTACTTCCTGACACCATCTCCTACGAGCCGATGGCACCTTTCGTATCGTCCGAGAATGTCGAACTTTTTCGTATCTGCCGACACGTGCTGTTCACACTATTAAATGCGGAGGTTACGGCTGTCCACTCAGCCGACGCCCTCGCACGACTAGTAGGTGAGACGGATGAGCTTGCTTCACGATGGGGACTGTCGGATGGCTGGCTCAGAACTGTCTTGGACCGAATCGGGCACTACGGCGATATTTATGCTGCAAACCTCGGAGAACGGTCGACTCTGAATCTAGCGCGATCAGCCTCGAATCAGCCCATACGAAGTGCGGGAGGCCAGTTCTCGCCACCGTGACTGGTTGAATGATTCGGGCCCATCTTTCCCTTACTCGGTGCTCAGGGCGAGTTGCTTACGCAATTCTAACCAAGAGCAAAAGATGGATTCCTGGTGATATCTGGCCTTGTGTGCCGATATCTGCGTAATAGGTGCAGGGTCGATTGCCGCGGTCACGTATGCGCCGCTGCTGTCCAGTAACTTGGGTATCGCCCTACATGCATACTGGTGTGAGCCTACTTTGCCGAATGAATGGGGACTTCATTGCGAGCAACCTTCGGCCATGGCTTGGCGAATTCTGACCTTCTGAAGTCGGAAGCGGTTCAGGCGCAAAAGGTCACTGCTCATATGGCAGGCTACACATCACGTCAGCGCGAACCAATCATCGATGTGGACGGCGACACGGCCCGGATAGGGTGCAGTTGATCGGAATCCACGTTTCACACGGTGCTTTGGACGGCGAGCTTCTCCGGGCAGACAGGTTCGATATTGTGGCCTACTGCATAGGTTTAGTTTTGCGTACGGACTTTGGTTGGCGGATTGACATGCTGACCTTCACGATCGTGTGGGATCAGGTCTGGCAACGCCGAGAAAGTAGGCCGGTCACGGAGCCAAGCGAACGCGAGTTCGCCAGGTCCAAGACATCTTCGCCACCGGTATCTGGCTCATGGGCCAAATAAGACCCCGGATATTGCGCTAGAAATGTAAGGTCCCTTTGCTTGTCTCTGCTGTTTTTTCAAAGAAAGGTGGGCCCGTGACAGGCGGAGTGCCAGAGGATGCACAAGTTGTATTGAATGCTAGGAAGGACGCGCTTGATGTAATCAGGAGAAAGGTAATAACACTCACGGTATTCGCACTATTCGTTTTATGTTGGAATCCATTTTCTGCACTAACTATCCTCGGCGGCGGCGGCAGTGCTTCATCTGGCGGTGTAGGCGATGCCCTCTGGCAGGTTTACTACGAAATTTCTGGTCGGATTACCTCGTCTGAAGCGTTCGATGGCGTGATTGCATGTCTTGGGGTGTGCGCGACAATGACGGTTACCTTGACAGTAGGACGGTCTAGGAATCTCGATCTGGTCCAAAAGGTTCAACATGCCGTATGGAGGAACTGTTTGAGTGGGGTTGCGTATGTGGCGGCCGTGGGGTCGCTGGTGATGGCCGCACTGACTTCAATCAGCGGGGGACCGCGAACCAGCTCAGGGGTATGGACCTTAGCTCTGTTCTTTGCGGCAGTGTGTGTGATGCTGGCGTCTTCCATCGCGGCCGACTCGAACGAGACCGATCTGCTGACCCGATACAACGTTTCAGGCGCGAGGCTGCGTAGAGTGATTCGCCGCAGGCTACGGATCGGTTCCATGGCCTACATCAGTCGGGACTTTGCGTGCTTGCCGCGCAAATCTCGCGTGCTGGGATACATCCTCCGGGCTATCGCCATCGGGTCAATGCCGGCGGTGGTGTTGGTTGGCATATCCTTGACTATGTCAATCGCCCGGGGTGCTTCAAACTCGATTGGTCTAGAGGACGCCCGAAGAGCGATTGCTTTGGCTTTGATCGGTAGTGTTACTGCCTTAATCTTAGGGTACTACTCGTATCTTCGATGGGTTGGATACGATACCTCTAGAGAAAAGTGGCAATTGCTATTCAAGTCGTACGTCATTAGGTCCGTTGGAATTGCTCTGGCTCTTCTGACTGCGTATGCTGGAAGCGGCACGTGGTTAGCATTCGGTGTACTAACATCCTATCTCTTATCCGTGCCAACGAGCGTCTGGACGGTAATGCAATTGTCACGCGTCCGGCCGCATACGCGCCTGATCGGATGGCTCGGGGCTCCATTTTGGGGTGCCGTTTCGATCAATCTCGAGCAGGCGCGACGCCGCCAATCGGGTGCTAGGAGACAGGCGCGTGAAGCCTTGAACGGGCTAGGTCAATAACAGCTTTAATCGCGGTCATTTTGGAACTGTGAACAATTCGTCGATCGGATAGTGAGTTTCGGACAGTCAGCTCGAAATAGCTGCGGTGCGCTGCCTCTGATTTCGGTGTCATATTCCGGCGCGCGCCGTAATGCCTTCTTCTTCCCAAACGTGCCGGGTGTGGGTGGCGCTGTGGTTTAATCGCCACGCTTCCAATACGACAGGCGTGACGTGCGAAGAGGTAGGGAAATGCTGACGTGTTCGGGCGACCGCGAGGATTGGGTCGAACTTGAGTCGGATATCTCTTACGCCGCAACTGTGCTGCGGGTAGCGAGGATTGTCAGCCTTGTGGCGAAGGGCGGCGGAAATTGGAGTATTTGCGACAGTCCACCGAGTTTGTTGACATCAACCTTTGTGTCTATGCGCGCCGTGCCTTCGGCCGCCGCCGACTATGCATTGAAGGCGACGATCGTGTGGGTTGCGTTGGCCGTTCAGACTCGGCCCTCTGGCTGGGCGTGCCGCAGGCGTCGTCGAACTGTTTCAACGCCGCAATTATAGCGCTCGGCAATACGAGCGTACGTCCAACCCAGTGCCCGCAGGGTGCGCGCGGCTTCGACTTCTGCCTCAGACAGTCCTGTCTGGCGTAGCCGCACGCCCGCTTGCTTCAGTGACTTGCTAATCACCGTGTGGTGAACGTCAAGCTCCTTCGCCAGGCCTTTCACCGACTGTCCGGCCGCGTACACGCTCACAGCATGCCGCAGTTCTTTCTCGGTGAGGGACGTTCGGCGACGGGTGAGTTTCGGAGCGGGGCTCTGTGTGGGCGCGGGTCTGGGGCAGGTTTGTGTAAGGGTGGTCAGCTGACGTGCAGTTTCGGGGTTCGAGAGTTTTCCACTCAGGACCACCATTCACAGCGATTCTCGGCTCGCACGAACCTCCCTCACGATCTGCTGCGCCCGATGTTCTTCGGGCAGTCGATCACCTCTACCGAAGAGCTTGTGACGCAATGTGCCCGGCGTGTATTCGGTCCGGTAAACACCCCGCCGCTGCAATTCGGGAACGACGAATCGCACGACATCCTCGAAGGTCCCCGGAGTGATGGCGTAGGCAAGATTGAAGCCGTCGACGTCGGTCTCGTCCACCCACTCCTGCAATTGGTCCGCGACTTCGCCGGGGGAGCCGACGATGCGCGGACCGGCACCGCCGATTCCGCCCCACTCGGCGATATCGCGGACCGTCCATTCCTTGCCGTCGGCCCCGATCGACTGGAACGACGCGACGAACGACTGAATCGCGTTGCTCTCGACATTGCCGAGCGGCTCGTCGAGCGCATACCGCGACAGGTCGACTCCCATCCAACCCGACATGAACACCAACGCACCCTCGGCACTGGCATACGACCGATACTCGTCGTGCTTGGCGTGGGCGAGCTCTGCTGTCTCGTCGGTGACGATGGTAAGCAACTGGTAGATCCGTGCCGAGTACGGATCGCGGCCGGCATCGCGCAAGGCTCGACGAATATTCGAAACCGTTTGCGCCAGAATCTCCTTGGTGGGTGCGCCGACGAAGATCGCCTCGGCATTCTGCGCCGCGAACCGCACGCCGCGTGGTGACGCGCCGGCCTGGAAGATCACCGGCGTCCGCTGAGGCGACGGCTCGGCCAGATGGATACCCGGCACCGTGAAGTGCTTGCCGCGGTGGCCGATTCGATGCACCTTGGTGGGGTCGGTGAACACGCCGGTTTCGCGATCGCGGACCACCGCGTCGTCGTCCCACGATGCCTCCCACAGCTTGTAGAGCACCTCGAGGTATTCGTCGGCGTGGTCGTAACGATCGTCGTGTTTCAGCTGATCGTCGTGTCCCATGTTCTGCGCCGCCGACGGCAGATACCCGGTGACGACGTTCCACCCGATGCGGCCGTTGGTCAGATGATCGAGCGTGGAGAGTCTGCGTGCGAACGGATACGGATGCTCGAAACCGGTTCCCGCGGTGATGCCGAAGCCCAGATGCTCGGTAACGGCGGCCTGCGCGCTGACGAGCAGGAGTGGATCCGACACCGGAATCTGCGCGCCGTGCCGGATGGCTGCGTCGTGATTGCCGCCGTACACGTCGTAGGTGCCGAGGACGTCGGCCACGAACAGGCCATCGAACAGCCCGCGCTCCAACAGCTTCGCAAGACTGGTCCAGTACCCAAGTTCCTTGTACCGCCACGACTGATCGAGCGGATGACGCCACAGACCGGGGGACTGATGCGCGACGCAATTCATGTCGAAGGCATTGAAACGAATCTCGCGTGACACGGGGGAACTCCTTCGGCAGGACGACCTGTCTTGGATATCGACAGCGATGCGACGCTACCGACGACCCAGGCCGGTGGGAACAGTTCGGATCGTGATGAGTCGATAGCTGGTCATCGAGCCGCCGACACCTCAGTGTTGCGCCGTCACATCACTGAAAAGAGCGTCGGAGCATGATCGAAATAGCGCAGTTGACCAAGACCTACGGGACAGGGGAGAGCACAACCGTCGTACTCGACCGGCTGGATTTCTCGGTTCGGTCCGGCGAGATTCTCGCCGTGGTCGGCCCCAGCGGTGCCGGCAAGAGCACGCTGGCCCAGTGCATCAACCTGCTCACCCGGCCCACCTCGGGCTCGGTGATCGTCAACGGGGACGACCTGACGGCGTTGAATACCAAACAACTTCGGGTTGCGCGGCGGCGCATCGGCACGGTGTTTCAGTCTTCGAGTCTTCTCTCGCGTCGAACCGTGGCGGAGAACGTCGCCTTGCCATTGGACTTCCTCGGGGCCACGAAAGCCGAGACGGACAGGAGGGTGGGTGAGCTTCTCGACCGAGTGGGTTTGTCCGACAAAGCCGCTCGCTATCCCTTTCAACTCTCGGGCGGACAGCGGCAACGAGTGGGAATTGCGCGTGCGTTGGCGCTTCGACCGTCGGTGCTGCTCTCCGACGAGGCCACCTCCGGCTTGGATCCGCAGACCACCGAATCGGTGGTCGAGTTGCTGCGAGAACTGCGCCAGGACCTCGACCTAGCCATCGTGTTCATCACCCACGAAATGGATACCGTTCTGCGAGCCGCTGATTCGGTGGCCAGACTCGATCACGGACGCATCGTCGAATCGGGTCGGCTGGTCGACCTACTGACCGACCACACGTCGGCGCTCGGCAACGAGCTGCGCCCCAGGCGTGACGACGCACAGGCTGCAGCCGGCGACGTGCGCTGGTACGTCACCTACGACTCGCCCGACGTTCCGCAGGACTGGATCTCGCGGCTGGGCCAGGACCTGGGCGCACCGGTTGCGCTGTTGGGAGCCTCCGTTCAGGTAGTGGCCGGAGTGGCTGTCGGCAGTGCGTCGCTCGGCATCGGTGCCCACCTGAGTGGACGCGTCCCCGGTGCACTGAAAGCCCTGGGGTTGTCCGGATCTGCACAGACCGCGCAGCCGATCCTCGAGGCTGCGTCGTGATCGCAATCGTGGCCGCAAGCAACAAGGTTCCGGTCGACGAGCTGCCTGCTCTGCTCCTGCCTGCGCTCGGCGACACACTGACCATGGTCGGCATCGTGATGTTCATCGTGGTGCTCGTCGGTGTGCCGCTCGGAGCGGTGCTGTTCAACCTCGGCCCCGGCGGACTGTTCGAAAACCCGGTGTTCCATGCGCCGATCAGCTGGATCGTCAGCATCGGGCGGTCGTTGCCGTTCCTGATCTTGATGGCTGCGTTGGTTCCGGTCACTCGTTGGATCACCGGAACCAACATCGGTATTGCAGCCGCGGTGGTACCGATGTCGTTGGCGGGCATCGCATTCTTCACCCGCATTGTCGAGAACTCTCTCCGCTCGGTCCCGACGTCGGTGGTCGACGTCGCCCGGGCGTCCGGCGGTTCCACGCTGCAGGTGACCACCACACAATTGTCCGAGGCCGTGCCGTCGATCATCGGGGGCCTGACCATCAACGTCATCGCCATGATCGAATACTCGGCCATCGCCGGCACCATCGGAGCGGGCGGAATCGGTTATGTCGCAGTCACATACGGGTACCAAAGATTCGATCACAGCGTCATGATCGCCACGATCGTCATCCTGATTCTCACTGTCGCCGTCGTGCAGCTCGTCGGCGATGCGCTCGTTCGCTTCACCACACCTCATCAGCGCGCATTGCGCACTGCTTGAACCACATTCGAAAGGTCTCATCCATCATGACAACGTCCACCGAAGCGCACGGCTTCGAGCTGAAGAACCGTCGGAAAGCGCCCTGGATCATTGGGGCCGTCGTGCTGCTGATCGCACTCGCCGTGGTTGTCCGCATCGCGTTCTTCGGCGACACGGCCTCGGCCAACGAAACCGAGGGCGCAACACTCGTCGTCGCCACTGCCGAAGGCAACGCATCCGAGCAGGCACTCGTTGAATTCGTCGCCGATCAGGTAGCTCCCAAGTATGGCATCACGGTTGCATTCCGCGGACTCGCCGACAGCAACACCATCAACCGCGCGGTGAGTGAGGGCGAGGTGGCCGCCACGGTGTACCAGCACAAGCTGTGGCTCGGGCAGGTACTCGAATCCAACCCCGACTTCCAGGAAGAGGCCGCAACCCCGGTGTTCCGTTGGGGCTTCGGATTGTGGTCCGACAAGTACTCCGACCCAGCTCAACTGCCGGACGGCGCAACGGTCTCGCTCTACTCGGATCCCGCCAACGAAGCGCAGGGTCTGTGGGTACTCGAGCGAGCCGGTCTGATCACCCTCGACCCGGCGGTGGACAAGTCGACAGCCACCCAGAAGGACATCGTCGGTAACCCGAAAAACCTGAAGTTCACGTTGCTGGACTTCGCCGCGCAATCGCGCGCATTGCCGGATCTCAATGCAGCAGTGGGCTATACGGAGTACTACCTTGCGGCCGGAATTCCCGTCGAGAAGCAGATCTTCGCACCACCGGCACCGGACGAGTTCGCCGGCCAGCTCACGATCGGTAGCCGGTGGGCGGGCAGCGACAACATCAAGAACCTCGTCGCCGCGTTCAAGGACCCTGCGGTCCAGGAGTTCCTCGCCACCGACCCGCGGGTGAAGGACATCCTCCTGCCACTTCAGTAACGGCCTCGCGCCCGACGGTCCGACAGCGGACCGTCGGGCGCAGCGGTGGTGCTACGTTCGATCCGCACCCGACAGCGATGACACGAGGCGGACGACGTGACCCGGTACGAAGCATTGACCGAACTCCTCGACGAGCGGTACTCATGCCGGCAGTTCCTGCCGAAGCAGGTATCACGGGACGTGCTCGAACAGTTGTTGGCGGCCGCCCAGCGCACTCCATCGTGGTCGAACACCCAGTCGTGGCAAATAATCGTGACCGAGGGCGATGCCGCGCGAAAGTTCTCCGAGGCCCTGGTGGAACATGTGGCGTCCGGTGTGCCGCAACCGGATTTTCCGTTTCCGGCCAACTACAACGCCTTGCACCGGGCACGTCGTCGTGAGTGTGGCGGTGCGCTCTACGAGAGCATCGGCGTGGTCAAGTCCGACACCGAGGCGACGACGCGTCAGTTCATTCGCAATTTCGAGCTGTTCGACGCCCCACACGCGGCAATCATCACCACCGATGCGGACCTGGGTGTGTACGGTGCCGTCGACTGTGGGCTGTATCTGCAGACGTTCCTGCTGGGGGCGCAGAGTCTCGGGCTCGGCGCGATAGCTCAGGCCGCGCTCGCCGCGTACTCGCCGTTCGTCCACGAATGGTTCGATATCCCGGATACCCGCCGGGTGGTAGCCGGCATCTCGTTCGGCTACCCCGACGAGAGCCACCCGATCAACGGATTCCGCACCAGCCGTGCACCGTTGAGCGAGACGGTGACATTTTTCTGCTGAGGTGTGACGGCGTCAGCTCTGGAGCCGACCAACCAGTTCCGTACCCAGATCCGTGCCCGATCGCCAAGCGCTTTCCACCCTGGGCGCGCCGGATTCACACCATTGATCGCCTGCTAATCCGACGAGCCGTCCGTCCCGCAGCTCGAGCGCAAAGGTGGAATCATGTTGCGCCGCAGGCTTCGCGAACGTCCAGCGATGGGCATGCGTCCAGTTGGGTGCCGTGGAGATTACCGACAGTTCGCGTAGCGCGTCGAGGACCGGGGCGATCACTGCGTCGGGATCGGCGAGGTGCTGCTGTGCCCGCTCGGGGGTCGTGTGAACCACCAGCACGGGCGCACCGTCACCCCGCCGGGCACCGTCGTCGACGACGAACGCGATATCGGGATGATCGTTGACGAAGGCCGCGTCGCGGAACGGCACATCCAACCCGTCGAATCCACATGCCACCGCGATGACCGGTTCGTAATCGACGGCGTCGGGGACTGTGGTCAGTCGAGTCGCTTGAGGATCGGGCATCGCAACCACGACGTGGCCGTCGGGTAGGTCGGTCAACTCGGAGGCACCTTCGATGTCGAAGTCTGCCAGCAAGTCTCGCACCAGAGAACGGAGTCCGTTCGGGGTGGCCCATCGAACCGGGCCGGTGGTGGTGCACGGCGCGGTATCGGGCTTGAGGATGCCGAAGGTGTTGGCCCATTGGCGCGCAAGGCCCCTCGACTCCCAGTCCGACACCACCGTCGCGAAATCCTGATCGCGGACGGTGAAGTAACCGGCACCCAGATCCACACGACGCCCGTGAAGCTCGGGGGAGGACATCCGTCCGCCCGGGGCACGTCCTCGATCGACGATGCGGAACGGGACGCCCGCCGCGCGCAGTACTCGGGCACAGGCGGCACCCGCGATACCCGCGCCGACAATGGTGATCGAGTCCGTGGTGCGCCCAACATCGACAGTCATGTCGTCAGTATGCCCGGCGGACCGAGTAAGTAAGCCCGCCTTATGTACTACTGATTGTCTGGACAATTCGGTCACCCGCTGCGGAGGGCCCGACCTTGTGTTGAACTGTTGAAATGGCAATTACGGATAAGCCAGATACCGGAGAGCACGGACTGGGAACCAGTCTCAAACCGCGGCACGTGACGATGATCTCGATAGCCGGAGTGATCGGTGCCGGACTGTTCGTCGGCTCCGCCAACGCCATCGCCACCGCAGGACCTGCGGTGCTGCTGGCCTACTTCTTCGCCGGACTCCTCGTCATCCTGGTGATGCGCATGCTCGGGGAAATGGCCACCGCCAACCCCGACACCGGTTCGTTCTCGACGTATGCGACCCGGGCACTGGGACATTGGGCCGGCTTCTCCGTCGGATGGCTGTACTGGTGGTTCTGGGTGTTGGTGATCCCCGTCGAGGCGACCGCCGCTGCCGCCATCCTCACCAACTGGCTGGGCGGTGCCCAATGGATGTGGGCCCTGATCATCGTCGTCGCGCTCACCGCGACCAACCTGATCAGCGTGGGCAATTACGGCGAGTTCGAGTTCTGGTTCGCGTTGGTGAAGGTCGTGGCCATCGTTGCGTTCATCGGTCTCGGCATCGCGGCCATCCTGGGCTGGCTGCCGAACTCCGAAGTCAGTGGCGTGGACCAACTGTGGGCCTCGGGCGGCTTCATGCCGCTCGGCTTCGGTGCGGTGATCGCAGCCATGCTGACGACGATGTTCTCCTTCATGGGATCCGAGATCGTCACCATCGCTGCAGCCGAATCCAAGGACCCCGCAAAGGGCATCACGCGCGCCACCAACTCGGTGATCTGGCGTATCTCGATCTTCTACTTCGGATCGATCTTCGTCATCGTCGCGCTCGTCCCCTGGAACGAGTTGGACCCGGCCACCGGCTCCTACCAGTATGTGTTGTCCAAGATGGGAATTCCCCACGCGGAGACCATCATGGACATCGTCATTCTGACCGCCGTCGCGTCGTGCCTGAATTCGGCGCTCTACACCGCGTCGCGCATGCTCTACTCGCTCGGTGATCGCGGCGATGCGCCGCGATCAGTCAAGAAGATCACCGCCAACGGGGTGCCGTGGGTTGCCGTCATCGCCTCGATGGTTCTCGGCTTCCTCGCCGTGGTCGGAAATTACATTCTTCCGGAGAAACTCTTCACCTACTTGCTCGCGACCACCGGTGCCGTAGCTCTGTTCGTCTACCTGGCCATCGCCAGCAGTCAACTGGTGCTGCGTCGCCAACTGGATCGCGACGGCGAACGCCCGGCCGTTCTGATGTGGCTCTACCCGTGGCTGACCTACCTGGCCATCGGGTTCATCGTCTTCGTCTTGGTGATGATGGTCGTGCGACCCGAGCAGCGATCGTCCATCCTGCTTTCGGCCGTGCTGGCAGCAGTGACGGTGATCGGCGGAATCATCGTTCAACGCCGAAACACGCAGCGCGACAAGGTTGCCGCCCGCGTGTCCGGTGATTCGGTCTAGATCCCGGCGTACACCTGGCGGTACAGATCGACGATCTGCTCTGCCGTCGGGACGACCGGATTGTTACCGGGGCTGCCCGAGGCGAGGGCCTGCTCGGCCATCAGCGGCAACAGGTCGTCCCACGTCGACTTGTCGATGCCGAACGTCTGCGGAGTGGGAACTTCGACCTCACGGCACAGCGTGACGATGGCGTCCTGCAACTTGCCACCGGCAACCGCGTCCGAATCGGCTTCCGATGCCGCACCGAGGGCGCGGGCGCAGTCGGCGTAGCGGGCCTGGGCTCCGTCGATGGAGAAGGCTGTGACGGCAGGCAACAGCATCGCGTTGGACAGCCCATGCGCGACATGGAAATGCGCGCCGATCGGTCGACTCATCCCGTGGACCAGACAGACGCTGGCGTTGGAGAACGCCATTCCCGCTTGGGTGGACGCATGCATCATGGCCTCGCGTGCCTGCCGGTCGTCTCCGTCTCGATACGCCCGCAGCAGCGACATTCCGATGGTGCGAATCGCGCTGAGCGCCAAACCGTCGGAGATGGGGTTGGCCTTCTTGCTGACGTACGCCTCGATGGCGTGTGTCAGAGCGTCGACGCCGGTATCGGCGGTCAGACGCGCCGGCATCGACATCGTCAGTTCGAAGTCGATGATCGACGCGATCGGCAGAAAGGACAGGCCGGGGCACAGCATCTTCTCGTCCGAGGCCACGTCGGTGATGATGGTGAACTGCGTTGCCTCCGAACCACTTCCCGCGGTCGTCGGAATAGCGATGATCGGAAGCGCCGGACCGGTGGAGAGCACCGGGGCCTTGAAGTCCCGCATAGTCCCGCCCTGAACAGCGAGAATGGCCAACGCCTTGGCCGTGTCCATCGGACTGCCACCGCCGAACCCGATGATCGAATCGGCCGAATGCTGCTGCACCGCTTCGAGACCGGCGACGAGCGAATCCGTCGTTGGATCGGGCACGGTGCCCGAGAACAGAGCAGGCGACTTACCGGCCTCGGTCATGATCGTCATCAGTCGATCGGCCGAACCGTTGCCTGCCATGAACGCATCGGTGACGAGGAGGGGACGAGAGACGGCCAGGTCGGTCAGTACCGTACCCAGCTCCTCGACAGCACCGCCGCCGAGTTTGAGAAAACGTGGAAAAGAGATATTGGCAACCATGGAGTGCTCCTTCGCGGTATCTCCATGTGCGTGGAACTTCGTAGTGGGCTACGAGTTTCCACGCACATGGGCTTTGTAGAACTCAGTTGTTTGCAGGAAAGCCGAGATCGATACCGCCGTGGCTGGGATCGAGCCAGCGACTGGTGACGGCTTTACCGCGGGTGAAGAAGTGCACTCCTTCGGTGCCATGAGCGTGGCTGTCGCCGAACAAACTGCTCTTCCAGCCACCGAAACTGTAGTACGCCATAGGAACGGGGATCGGCACATTGACACCGACCATGCCGACCTCGACCTCGTTCTGGAAACGCCGCGCCGCCCCGCCGTCGTTGGTGAAGATCGCCGTGCCGTTGCCGTACGGATTGTCGTTGATCAGTGTGAGGGCTTCGTCGTAGGTGTCGACACGGACGACCGAGAGCACAGGACCGAAGATCTCGTCGGTGTAGATGCTCATGTCCGGTGTCACATGGTCGATGAGCGTGGGGCCGAGCCAGAATCCGTCCGCAGCCCCGTCGGGTTGGACGGTGCGGCCGTCGACGACGATCGTGGCGCCGGACGCCTCGCCTGCGTCGACATAGGACGCAACCTTGTCGCGGTGTACCCGGGTGACGAGCGGGCCCATGTCGGCGCCGCGGGTGCCGTCGCCGGTGACCAGTGGTGTGGTGCGTTCGGCGATCTTGGCGACGAGCTCGTCGGCGATCTTCCCGACGGCCACGAGAGCGGAGATGGCCATGCATCGCTCACCCGCCGAGCCGAAGCCGGCGTTGACCATGGCGTCCGCGGCCAGGTCGAGATCTGCATCGGGGAGGACGACGGCATGGTTCTTGGCACCGCCGAGGGCCTGAACACGCTTGCCGTTGGCGGTGCCTGTCGAGTAGACGTACTGGGCGATGGGCGTCGATCCGACGAAGGAGATCGACTTGATCTTCTTGTTCTCGAGCAGTTCGTCGACGGCCTCCTTGTCTCCCTGCAGCACGTTGAACACGCCGTCGGGCAGGCCTGCCTCGGCCCAGAGCCGCGCGAGCCAGATGCTGGCACTCGGGTCCTTCTCCGACGGCTTGAGCACGACGGTGTTACCGGCGGCGATGGCGATGGGGAAGAACCACATCGGCACCATGGCAGGGAAATTGAAGGGGGAGATGATGGCCACCGGCCCGAGCGGCTGACGAATGGAATAGACGTCCACTCCGGTGGACGCATTCTCGGTGTAGCTGCCCTTCAGTAGATGGGCTATGCCACAGGCGAATTCGACCACTTCCTGGCCGCGAGAAATCTCGCCGAGGGCGTCCGAGAGCACCTTGCCGTGCTCGGCCGTGATGATCTCGGCCAGCTCGTTCTTCTTCGCGTTGAGCAGTTCTCGGAAGGAGAAGAGGATCGAGGTGCGCTTGGCCAGGGAGGTGTCGCGCCACGCGGGAAAGGCAGCTGCGGCGGCGTCGATGACGGCGCGGGCATCGCTCCGATCGGCGAGCGTGAGCGTGCCGGTGACCTCCCCGGTGGCGGGGTTGGTGACCGGTGACGTCCGATCGGAAGATCCGGAAAAAGTCTTACCATCGAGCCAGTGTGAGATGACGTCGGTCAACGTTCGTTCCTTCCATCGGTGTGTCTCGAGTCTCATTCGAATAGATGCACATGTCAAAGGCTAAAATCGCAGATTGCCGTGCATAAATGCACAGGGGGATAGGCTGGGCGAGTGTTCAACCCAGACCACCTTCGTTATTTCCTCGAAGTGTCGAGAACGGGACGTCTGACCGATGCGTCTCGAACGCTCGGCGTGGACCACACCACGGTCGGTCGACGCATCACGGCACTCGAAAAGTCCTCAGGGCAACGTCTTTTCGACCGAACCCCGACGGGATGGCGATTGACCGAGGCGGGGCGAAGGCTGGTCGGGTACGCCGAAACCGTCGAGTCCACGCTGATCGCCGCCTTCGAAGATCAGACATCCGATACCGGATCGCTGCGAGGGACGGTACGCATCGCTGCCCCGGACGGATTCGGTGCCTTCGTTCTGACGCCGAAGCTGGGTGTGCTTCGTGACAAGCACCCCGATCTGGATATCGAACTCGTCACCGCCACCGAGCACAACTCGTTGGCCACCAGGGAATTCGACATTGCCATCACGTTGGAACGGCCGTCGCCCAGGTTGGTGGTGGCCCGGCAACTGGCGACCTACACCCTGGCGCTCTATGCCGCCGAGCGATATTTGGCTGCGCAGCCGACGATCGACTCGGTCGACGGTTTGCGTGGGCACACCCTGATCTCCTACGTGGATGCGCTGCTCGACGTTGCGCCGTTGCGCATCCTGGATTCGATTCTGCCCGACGGTCGGGCACAGATTCAGACCAACAACATCACCGGCCAGTGGATCGCGGCGCGGTCCGGCGTGGGAATTGCGCCGTTGCCCAGCTACATCGGCGAACCGGACGACACGTTGATTCCGGTGTTGCCGGGCCTCGTCTCGGTCGAACGCACCTACTGGACGGTGATTCCGCGGGAGCTGACGGGGTTGGCGCGGGTGAAGGTGGTGGACGATTTCATCGGCTCGGTCGTGGCCGAGGAGCCGCACATGCATGCGGTGCCCGTCGGTCGATAGTCGCGGTCACTAAATGCACGAGATCGGCGGTGGCCGTTGAATTTTGGACGTTCTATGTGTCCGGCGTCTCGTGACGACAGACACACGTGACGCCGACCTCAAAGCAGTGGGAATCGCCCTACCGGCGGGTAACAATCTGTCACGGAACACGTCGGCCACGGCACCGCCGCGGCAGGCCCACAACGATTCTTGGGGGAATCATGACCATGTTCGTAGTAGCAGCAATCGGTTTCGTCGGTATGGCCATCGCCTTGCTCAACGACGGAAGCGACATCGACTTCAGGAGCCGTCAGCTCTCCGGCGCGTACAACCGGCGCTGGGCCTGACCCGTACCGATTCCGCACACCGGATGGCCGGTGGATAGATTCGTGCGATGTGGACACACCCCCGAGCGATCGGATTGCTGGTCGGTTACGTCCTGGATCGAGTGTTCACAGACCCACAGCGCTGGCATCCGGTAGCAGGATTCGGAACGGCTGCCCTTCGCGTCGAGGCTCGGCTCTACCGCGACAACAGGATTGCGGGTGTCATCCATACCGCCGTACTGGTCGGGGGCGTCACCGCACTCGGAATCGCGTCCACGCGAGCAGTGTCGCGTCTCGGCCCACCGGCCGAGGCCGCTCTGGTGGCTACCGCGACGTGGGCCGCGCTGGGCGGATCATCGCTGTCGGTAGTAGGTCGCTCGATGGCCGATCACCTCGACCGAGACGACCTGCCCGGCGCACGCGCATTGCTCCCGTCACTGTGCGGACGTGACCCGGCATTCCTCGACTCCGACGGGCTGGCACGCGCGGCACTCGAATCCATCGCCGAGAACACATCCGACGCAACAGTCGGTGTCGTGGTGTGGGGAGCCCTGGCCGGCGTACCGGGAATCCTGGCATACCGAGCCAGCAACACACTCGATGCAATGGTGGGATACCGGTCTCCGAAATACCTACGGTTCGGATGGGCCGCCGCACGCCTCGACGACGCGCTGAACCTGTTGCCGGCACGAGTCACGGGTGCGGCGACCGTTCTCGCTGCACCGCTGGTGCAGGGTTCTGCTGCCCACGCGCTACAGGTGTGGCGACGAGACGCATCCCGCCATCCCAGCCCCAATGCCGGGGTGCCGGAAGCCGCGTCGGCGGGTGCGCTCGGACTACAACTCGGTGGGCGCACTCAATACCGGCACGGCGTGGAGATCAGGCCCACACTCGGCGACGGGCGAGCGCCCACGGCACGGGACCTTCGGCGAGCAGTCGTGCTGTCGACGCGGGTGCAAGAGTTCGCGACGGCTGCGTCAGCGGTTCTTGCCGTATCGATCCGCCAGGCGAGGATCCGTCGGCGTTCTCGCCTGTGACGCCGCGCGGGCCCTGGCCCGCTTCTCGCGTCGGGTCGGAAGAGTGAATTCTTCTTCGTCGTCCGGCGCGGAATCGTCGTCGGACGTCGGGTCGGACTGATCGGACATCGCGTCGGCCATCTCGGTTCGAGACATGCGTCGCTCCCGCAGCTCGGCGCGGACGAAATAGGCAAGACCCAACGGTGCCATGATGCCGAACGCCAGCCACTGCAGCCCGTAGGACAGATAGGGGCCCGCGTCGGTCTGCGGTAGTTCGATGAGGCCGAGGCCACCGGGCTGACCGTCGTCGAGCTGCAGGTACCCGTCGATCGCGTCGACACCGACCGCTGCGCCGATCTGCTCCGGGTTGATGTTGTACACCTGCAGGCGGCCGTCCTCCTGGATCGGCTCACGTGATGTTCCTTCGGCCTGACGAACGCGGGCGTCGAGAGTGACCGGGCCGGTCGGAGCTGCCGCGAACTCGGGCGGTCGCGTTCCCTCCACCGGGAGCACGTATCCGCGGTTGACGAGAACAGTAGGGCCACCGTCGATGACGAACGGAGTGATGACCTCGTACGCGGGCTGCTCACGAATGCTGCGCAGCCGCACCAGGGCGTCGGAATTCTCCACGTAACTACCCTGCGCGATCACCCGCCGCCATTCGTCGTCGGCCGCGAATCCGTTCCCGGTGAGAACGTCGGTGATCGGCACCGGATCTGCCCCGACCGATCGGGTGATCAAGTCGTTGCGTGCAGAAGTCGAGGTGTTCTTGCTCAGCTGCCACGGAGCGAGCACGCTGAAGCACAAGAATGCGAACGCCAGCGCGACGGCGGCCAGCACCAACCACTTCGGACGCAGCAAGAACCGTAACTTCTCCACCCCACCACGGTAGCCGGGTCAGGCGGTCAGCCGAGACCGCGCCCAATCGATCAAGCCGGGCACGGCGTCCTCGATCTGTTCTCGCACCTCGGTGAACGCAGACTCCGACGAGTAGTAGGGGTCTGCGACCGACGCATCGTCGGCGTCGGGATCGAACGAACGCAGCAGCTGCACCCGATCGGCCGGTGCACCCAACTGCAGTAGAGATCGAGCGTGGCCGGTGTCGAGAGCAACGATCAGATCGGCGGCGAGGTGGTCCGGTCCCACCTGGTTCGCTTCGTGCTCGCTCTCGTAGCCGTGCGCATCGAGTTCGGCGACCGTCCGCGGGTCTGCGCCGTCGCCGACATGCCACCCGTCGATTCCCGCGCTCGACACGCGGACGGCATCACTTAGGCCCGCCTCGGTCAGGTGCGCGGCGAACACCTTCTCGGCCATCGGTGATCGACAGATGTTTCCGGTGCACACGAACGTCACGTGCAGTGGCTCGCTCATCGTGACGCCTGCGTGTTCTGCTCGAGCACGGCGGCCAGTTCGTCCATGTCCGACGCGGTGAACGCCGCGTCGTCGCTCTCACCGTCGATGCCGTAGCCCCATTCCACGTAGACCGCCGGAATTCCGAACCGGGCCGCGCCGTGCACATCGTGATCGCGGTCGCCGATCATGATCACCCCTGCGGTGCCGCCGTCCGAGGATTCGACGGGATCGATGCCGAGATTGGTCAGCGAGTGCGCGATGACGTCGGACTTCGCTCGCCGCGACCCGTCGTTGCTGGCACCGCCGATGAAGTCGAAGTACCGGGACAAGCCGAAGTGGTCGAGAATCCGGACGGCGAAGCGCTCCGACTTGGACGTCGCCACGCCCAGCCGAACACCGCGATCCTGCAATCGCGTCAGCACTGTCTCGATGCCGTCGAACGCGGTGTTCTCGGCCCAACCCCGCTCGTCGTAGCGGTCGAAATAGGCGGCGAGCGCGCGCTGAGCTGCCTCCTCGTCCAGGCCCATCGAGCGCAGCGTGTCGATCAGCGGTGGACCGACGACGAGAGAGAGTTGCTGTTCGGTCGGCTCGGGAGCGCCGACCGAGGCCAGCGCGTGGCGAAATCCTGCGTGAATTCCCGGTGCGGAATCGGTCAACGTTCCGTCGAGATCGAACAGGACAACGGATGCGGGCAGAGCGGCAGACATGGCCTGAGCCTATCGGTGCACGTGACGGCTAGGCTCGTCGCGATGTCCGATACAGCGTCCGGCCCCGATGCACTTCTCCGTCATCACGGAGATCTCGAGGTCGGCTCGGGCCTCGTCGACTTCGCCGTCAACGTGCGCGGTGACGGCCCGCCCCCGTGGCTTCGTGATCGGCTCGCTGCAGCCCTGAACTCGCTCGGTTCGTATCCATCGGGGGCAGCCGAGCGGGCGGCTCGGGAGCAGGTCGCCGCACACCACGGACGCTCGCCGGACGAGGTACTGCTGCTCGGTGGCGGAGCCGAAGGATTCGCGATGCTGCCACGGCTCGAGCCGGCCCTCGTGGCAACCGTGCACCCGTCGTTCACCGAGCCCGATTGGGTGCTCGAGCAGGCCGGCATCCCTGTCCATCGGGTAGTACTCCCGCCGCCTTTTCTGCTCGATCCGGGCCTGGTGCCCGAGGCCGCCGACATGGTGATCGTCGGCAATCCCACCAATCCGACATCGGTGCTGCATCCCCGCGAGGAAGTGCTCGGTCTGCGTAGGCCCGGCCGCATCGTCGTGGTCGACGAAGCATTTGCCGACGCAGTGACGGGAGCAGGAGAATCGGTCTCCTCGGACAGCGTCGCGGACGTGCTGGTACTCCGAAGCCTGACCAAGACGTGGGCATTGGCGGGGTTGCGGTGCGGCTACGCCCTGGCCCATCCCGACGTCCTCGAACGAATGCAGCGGGGCCGTGCGCACTGGCCCCTGGGCACTCTGCAACTCGAAGCAATCCGTGCCTGTACCGAGCCGTTCGCGGTCGAGCAGGCCCGAGCCGAAGCGCTGCGTATCGACGCCGAACGTGACGCCATGATCGCGAGACTGACCGCACTCGGTCTCGACATTGCCGGACCGGCGCGAGCGCCGTTTCTTCTGGCGCGGGTCGACGGCGCCGACGGGATCCGAGAACGCCTGCGCACGAAGGGAATTGCGGTTCGGCGCGGCGACACGTTTCCCGGACTGGATCGCAACTACCTACGCGTCGCCGTACGGGACTCGGCACACGTCGACATACTGGTGCATGCGTTGAACACCGTTCTGTGAGGAGAGCAATCGACATGGCAGTGACTCTGGCGAACGTCATCGAGGTTCTCGACAAGGCATACCCGCCTCGATTGGCCGAGAGCTGGGACTCGGTGGGATTGGTATGCGGAGATCCGGAATCCGAAGTGCGACAAGTGCTCTACGCCGTCGACGTCACCCCGGCCGTCGTGGACGAGGCCATCTCCTGGGGTGCCGACCTCATCGTCGCCCATCACCCTCTGCTGCTCAAAGGAGTCGATTCGGTTGCGGCCGACACCGCCAAAGGCTCGGTGATCCACCGCCTGATCAAGGCCGACTGCGCGCTGTTCACCGCCCATACCAACGCCGACTCGGCCGATCCCGGTGTCTCCGACGCACTCGCGTCGGCCCTCGGTGTGATCGACACCAGGCCACTCGATCCCATTCCTGCTCCGGCGCACGACAAATGGGTCGTATTCGTGCCGTCCGCCGACACTGCGGCGGTGCGCCAGGCGCTGTTCGACGCCGGAGCCGGTGAGATCGGCGACTACAGCGAAGCGAGTTGGCACACGGAGGGGCTGGGCCAATTCCGGCCGCAGCCCGGTGCTCATCCGACGCTCGGTGTCGTCGGCGAAGTCCACACCGTGACCGAGGACCGAATCGAGGTGGTGGCATCCCGGGCCGACCGCGCGCGGATGCAGTCCGCGCTCAGGCGTGCGCATCCGTACGAGGAGCCCGCGTTCGATGTCTTCGAGTCCGCGGCCCTACCGTCGTGCACCGGTCTGGGGCGGATCGGACGGTTGCCTGATCCGATGACCCTCGCCGAGTTCACCGATGTCGTCCGAGCCGCTCTGCCGGCCACCAGCTGGGGAGTGCGAGCTGCAGGCGATCCGGACGCCACGGTGTCGATCGTCGCCCTGTGCGGGGGAGCAGGGGACTCGTTCCTCGCAACCGTCGCGCGGACCGACGCCGACGTCTATGTCACGTCCGATCTCAGGCATCATCCCGTCGACGAGCACCTGAGGGCGGGTGGACCCGCGGTGATCGACACGGCCCACTGGGCCTCGGAGTTCCCGTGGTGTGCTCAGGCGAGGGGCATCGTGGACGCCGAATTCGGCGATACGGACGGCTGGAGCAGCAGGGTCAGCGATGTCCGTACCGACCCGTGGACGTTGTGACCGACGAACCCCGCGACCGGGGGAGTGGACGGATCCGGCTCGGTACGTTCTGCGCAGCCGGTAGGGTAATCGGAATCAACTTCCATAGTCGCAGGAGTCATCAAGCGTGAACGTCGATCCCAAAGTCCAGGCCTCGCTACTCGAATTGGCCGGTGTGGATACCGAACTCTCGCAGATCGCCCATCGCCGAAAGACCCTCCCCGAGCAGCAGGAGGTCGACAAACTCGAGGCCGAGCGCATCACCCGCAAGGATGCTGCCGTCACGGTGCAGATCTCGATGGACGACCTCGATCGCGACATCCGCAAGCTCGAGGGCGAAGTCGATGCCGTTCGCCAGCGCGAGGCGCGCGACAAGAAGATGCTCGAGAGCGGCACGGTTGCGCCCAAGCAGATGACCGAGCTGCAGCACGAGCTCGGCAGTCTCGAACGGCGGCAGAGCATCCTCGAGGAAGAACTGCTCGAAGTCATGGAACAGCGCGAGGCCAGCGAGCGCGACTACGAACACGCCGGGGCGCAGCTGACGCAGATCGAGGACGAAATGGTCGACGCCGGTCGTCGCCGCGACGACGCTGTCGCAGACCTGGACGTCGCCGAGAAGCGGAGCGCCGAGCGTCGCGAGGCATTGATCTCGGGTATGCCGGCCGATCTGCTGGCTCTGTACGAGAAGCAGCGCGCACTGACCGGTCGAGGCGCAGCGTTGCTGCAGGCCCGCCGATGCGGCGCATGCCGAATCGAGCTCGATCGCAACGAAATTGCGAGCATTGCCAACAAGCCTGCCGATGCTCTGGTTCGTTGCTCGGAATGCAACGCAATCCTGGTGCGCACCAAGGAGTCCGGAATTTGAGTGCCGCGCAACGGGTCGTCGTCGAAGCCGACGGCGGCTCCCGCGGCAACCCGGGTCCCGCCGGATACGGAGCCGTGGTGTTCTCGGCAGATCGCAGCGAGGTGTTGGCCGAACGCCGGGAGGCGCTGGGAATCGCAACGAACAACGTGGCCGAGTACAGGGGCCTCATCGCTGCGTTGACGGCGGCCGCGGACGTGGGTGCCCGTGAGGTCGACGTTCGGATGGACTCCAAACTCGTCGTCGAACAGATGTCGGGACGCTGGAAGGTCAAGCATCCCGACATGATTCCGCTCAATCGCCGAGCGGCAGAGCTTGTTCGGACGTTCGATCACGTCACCTTCCAATGGATTCCGCGGGAGCAGAACTCACACGCCGACGGTCTGGCGAACGAGGCGATGGACGCCGCAGCCAAGGGGATCGACCTCCCTGATCTGCCCGATTCCGAACCGGCCGCGAAGCAGCCCGCGGCGGCCCCCGGGTGGACCGGTGCAGTGGGCGACCCCACCCGAATGTTGTTGTTGCGCCACGGCCAGACCGCGCTGTCGGTCGACCGGCGATATTCCGGCCGCGGAAATCCGGAACTGACCGAGCTGGGGGTTCGACAGGCCACCGCTGCAGCGGCACGGCTCGGCGGACACGACGACATCGCAGCGATCGTCTCGTCCCCCCTCGGCCGCGCCCGACAGACCGCCGACGCCGCGGCAGGTGCACTCGGACTCGACGTGACCACCGTCGACGATCTGACCGAAACGGACTTCGGCGACTGGGAAGGTCTGACCTTCGCGGAGGCGAAAGACCGCTATCCCGAACAACATCGGGCCTGGCTGGGTGACACCTCGGTGGCCCCGCCCAACGGTGAGAGTTTCGACGCAGTGCGCATTCGAATCGAAGCGGCACGCGATCGATTGATCGGAGAGTACGCGGGCAAGACGATCGTAGTCGTGACACACGTGACGCCGATCAAAACACTGCTGCAACTGGCACTGGACGTCGGACCGTCACTGCTCTACCGAATGCACCTGGACCTCGCGTCGCTGAGCATCGCCGAGTTCTACCCCGACGGCGGGGCATCGGTGAAATTGGTCAACGACACGTCTCACCTGACCTGATCCTGCGGAGGTGCGGGTCTCAGATCTGCAGCGCAAGCCACAAGCCTGCCACTGCACCGACGATGGTCAGGGGAGTCGTGATGACGCCGAGAATGGTGAACGTTCTCAGATCCGCCGGCTCGTCGTTGGCCGATGCGACGCGTCGCCACAACATGATCGCCAGTGAACCGACGTAGGTGAGGTTGGGGCCGAGATTGACCCCGATCACCATGGCCAGCAACAACGCCGGGGGAGCGTCCGCGCCGAAGGCCGCCAGGAGCAGCAACGTTGCGGGCAGGTTGTTGACGATGTTCGACGCCACCGCCGCGATGGCTGCGGCTGCCAACAGGGACGCGAAGGTGGTGTCCGACGGCAGAATTCGCGCCAGCCAGTCGCCGATGGGTCCCGTCGTCACGCCGAGCACGACGATGCCGAGAAGGAAGACGAAGCCACAGAACGGCAGATCGGCACCGCGCAGAATCGCGCGAGGTGTGGTGTGGCGAGCTCGAAGTGCTGGGATCGCCATGGCCACGGAGCCCACGGCAGCCACCCAGAACGGTTCGATATCGAACAGTCCTGCCACGGCGAAGCCGATCAATGTCGCGCCGAGGATGACGAGTGTGCTTCGCGGTGCTGGGACGTCGTCAGTGCTGTGTTTGGTCGCGGAGTCCGTCGGTGCCGCAGTGCGGGTCAGATCCTTGCGGAAGAAGATCAGGAACACCGCCAGTTCGATGGCGACCGCGAAAATCCACGGCAGCGCCATCAGTGCGGTGAAGTGCAGGAAGGTCAGGCCCGTCGCAGCGAAGGCCAGCAGGTTGGTCAGATTCGACACCGGCAGCAAGGTCGACGCCGAATTGGACAGGTGCGCAGTGGCGTAACTGTGTGGACGCGGCGACATCCCCAGGATCCGAGCGGCACCGATGATGGCCGGTGTCAGCAGAACAACGGTGGCGTCGAGGCTCAGTACGGCTGTGGTGGCAGCGGCAGCGGCGAACACGAGGGTCAGCAGTCTGCGGGGGCTGCCCTTGGATCCGCGGCGTAGCTTCGCAGCGATCCAGGTGAACACACCGAGGGCATCCGACAGATGCGCCAGGATCAGGATGAACGCCAGAAAGACGACGGTGGGTGCGAGTTCGAGTACCTGCTCACGGGCCGCGTCGAGGCTGACGAGGCCGACGAGAAGAACAACTGCGGCCGCTGGAAGTGCAGCAACGATCTCGGGAAGACCGCGCGGGCGAACGATGGCGAATACGAGAACGGCGGCGACCAATGCCGCAGCGAGAACGGTCACGCGAGAATCTTCACGAGAGTGCGGACGTTCCGCGTGGTGGTCGTGGCCTTGTACTTCGCCTTCGCCGTGGCTTTTCCGAACGTACTGTCGGTGGTGTTGCCCTTGCGCACCTCCCAGTAGAGCACGCTGTTCCCCTCGGCAATCCTCTCGAGATCGGGGTCGAGTTCCACTGCAAGAGCGGACAATTCGGTCAAATGGCTATCGTCGTTACCGAACACTACATAAGGATGCCAGCCCTCCCGTTCGGCGTCGAACGGGTAGGACTCCACTATCGCCCTCAGTGTCGGGACGTCGAGTACGACAACCCAGGCTCGGTAGCCGAACGCCTCGGCGAGCGTTCTCTCCACCTGTGCTTTGAGGGCGGCGGCCGCCAGCGGCGACTGCAGCAGTACGTTGCCGGTCGCCAGAATCGTGCGGACATTCGTGAAGCCGGCCGAGGCCAGAGCTGCGCGGAGGTCGACCATCTTGATGTTGATGCCGCCGACGTTGATGCCGCGCAGCAGCACAACCCATTCACTCATGGAAAGAACTGTAGTGAAGCGCACGAGAACAACCATTGAAGTCAGTAGTTAGTAACCAGTAACTTGGCGGCATGGCGCAGAGAGGACGGATGACAGGCACGGAACGACGGCAGCAAATACTGCGGATAGCGGCAGCCGAATTCGCATCGTCCGGACTGCACGGCGGTTCGACCGACAGGATCGCCCGCGAAGCAGGGATCACCCAGGCCTACATCTTTCGAATATTCGGAACCAAGAAGGCACTCTTCTCCGAGCTGGTGGTCGCGTCGTTCGACCGTGTGGCGGATGGGATGCGCGCGGCCGCAGGTACTGCCACCGGTCAGCAAGCCTTGGCCTCGATGGGGGAGTGCTATTACGCCATGCTCGAGGATCGAACCTCACTCCTGCTGCAGCTGCAGGGGATCGCCGCGTGTGGCGACGAAGAGGTGCGCGACGCTGTTCGAGAGGCGTTCGGCCGGATGTGGAACACCGTCGTAGAGGTCACCGGTCTCGATGCGGTGACCGTCAAAGCGTTTCTGGCGTTCGGCATGCTGCTCAACAGTGGCGCGGCCCTGCAGATTCATGACGTCGACCAACCCTGGGCGAACGGAGTGGGCACTCGTATCCACGCCGGATTGTTCGACCACATCACGAGCGAGACGAACCGTTGATCTCCGGCTCCGAGCACGACGAATCACGAATGCTCGTGCCTTCTCTGTTGTTCGTCGGAGTCGTCGTCGCCGCTGTCGGTAGCCTCGGTGCCCCGTTGATCACCAGCGTCGCAACCACTTTCGACGTCTCCCTCTCCAGTGCACAGTGGACGTTGACGCTGGCTTTGTTGACCGGTGCCGTCACGACACCGGTTCTGGGCCGCCTCGGATCGGGTCCGCATCGACGGGCAGCAATCCTCGGGACACTGGGCGTCGTCTCGGCCGGAGGCATTCTGACCGCACTGCCGCTGTCCTTCTCCTGGCTGCTCCTCGGCCGCGCAGCCCAGGGAGTGGGACTGGCCCTGACTTCGATGCTGATGGGTGTGGTGCGAGATCATCTGTCCGACAAGCGGTCCGGATCGACCATTTCTTTGTTGTCGGTCGCGTCTACTGCGGGTGTCGGTGTGGGCTATCCCTTGTCGGGGTTTCTGGCGGAGCACGGCGGTCTCCGGCTCGCATACGGATTCGGTGCTGCGATGACGGTCATGGCGTTTGCCGTTGCTCTGCGAGTTGTTCCTGCCTCGACGCGCAAGCGCGCGACCCGCATCGACGTTCCGGGTGCGGTGCTGCTGGCGCTCCCTCTCACGCTGGTGCTCGTTCTCATCAGTGAGACCGCGCTGTGGACGAGCCGCCCCTGGACGGCGGGGGTGCTGGCTGCCGTCTCGGTCATCGCTGCGGGCATGTGGGTGCGCGTCGAACTGAGAAGCTCGGCACCGCTCGTCGATCTTCGGTTGTTTCGTCACAGGGCCGTGATCGGAGCGAACGGCGCGATGTTTCTCGGCGGCATCGGAATGTATCTGCTACTGACCCTCGCTACGCGCTACGCGCAGACGCCTTCCGGTGCCGGATACGGATTCGGCCTCGACGTGTTCGCGGCGGGCCTCGTCCTGGTTCCGTTCTCGGTGTTCGGATTTCTCGCGGGCAAGCTGGTACCCAGAGCGCTGCGTCGGGTGGGGGCAGGCAGCGCGCTGACGGTCAGCGCACTGATCGTTCTGGTGGCTCTCGCCTTGTTCGCCGGTACCCGCGCCGGCGTCGTTGAACTCTGTGCGGTGATGGCGGTTCTGGGTTTCGGAGTCGGAAGCTTTTCGGCCGCGCTGCCGGCCGTCGTGCTGCCGGTGGTGCCCTCCGCGGAGACCTCGAGCGTTATGAGTATCAACCAGGTGGTGCGCAGTGTCGGATTCTCTTTCGGAAGCGCGGTCGGTGGTCTGGTACTCGCCGCCGGAACGAGTCCGGGCTCCACCTTCCCCGGAGAGGATGCTTACACGTCCGCCGCCTGGGTGGGGGTGGTCGTCACCGCTGCCGCGGCCATCGTGAGTGCCTCTGTTCTTCATGGCCGGGCAATCGCCGGGCATCCGACGTGAGGCGGGTAGAGTACGCAATCGCGAACGAGTTGGCTGGACGGCTGCGGCTCGAAGTACCGACGGACAGGTTCCGTTCCGCTTCGGGCCGAGGAAAGTCCGGACTCCACAGAGCAGGGCGGTTGTTAACGGCAACCCGAGGTGACTCGCGGGACAGTGCCACAGAAAACAGACCGCCTGCGGTTCGGTTCTTCGGAATCGAAACGCAGGTCAGGGTGAAACGGTGCGGTAAGAGCGCACCAGCATCCCAGGTGACTGGGGTGGCTAGGTAAACCCCGCCCGGAGCAAGGTCGAAGGCTGCACCGCGCAAGGGGTGCAGCTGCGCAGGTGCTCGAGGGCTGCTCGCCCGAGCCTGCGGGTGGACTGCTCGAGGTACCCGGCAACGGTGTGCCCAGATGGATGGTCGTCTATTCGATCTCGCGAGAGCGGGTCGATGCACAGGATCCGGCTTACAGGCCGACTCGTTCGCACTCCAATTTCTCGCGCGGTACACCTGCGGCGTGGCTGTATGGGGCACACTGGAAGTCATGACCGACGACGACAGCTCCTGGTACTACGACATCAGCACCAAGCAGGTTGTGCAGGGCAAGGAGACCAATGCCCTCGACCGCATGGGTCCGTATCCGGACAAGGCCACCGCAGAGCAGGCGCTGAAGATCGCAGCCGCCCGCAACAAGGCCGCCGACTCCGACGACGACTGGAACAACTGACGGTGCTGCTCACCCGGCTGAGGGCTCCGAACTTCGATTTCGAGTCCATCAGATCCGAGTTCGGTCTGTCCGATGTCTTCGACGCAGACGTGATGCGCGACGCGATCGAAGCCCGAGACCTGCACGCCGACAGCAGAATCGACCGCACCGACATTCCTTTCGTCACAATCGACCCACCCGGCTCGAAGGACCTCGATCAAGCCGTACACATCGAGAAGACGGCCAACGGCTTGGTGGTGCACTACGCGATCGCCGACGTGGGTGCGCTGGTGATGCCGGGGGGAGCGCTCGACGTGGAAACCCGCCGACGCGGCCAGACGTACTATCTCCCCGACGGATCTGTTCCCTTGCACCCGCGTGAGTTGTCGGAGGGCTCGGGAAGCCTGTTGGAGGGCCAGACTCGCTGCGCTGCGCTGTGGACCATCGAACTCGACGACGTCGGTGAAGCCGCGGCGTGGACCGTCACCCGGGCGCTCGTGCGTTCGACCGCGCGTCTCGATTACGCGGGAGTGCAAGCCGACTTCGACGCCGGCACACCGCACCCGTCGATCGCTGCCCTTGCCGAGTTCGGACACCTACGGGCGGAGGCAGCGAGGCGTCGAGGAGCCATCGACATCACGCTCCCCGAGCAGGAAGTGGTTCCGGACGGGCACGGTTGGCGAATCGTTCTGCAACCGCGAACAGCAGTGGACGGCTGGAACGCCGAGGTGTCCTTGCTGACGGGCATGTGCGCAGCCAGAATCATGCTCGACGCCGGAATCGGCATCGTACGCACGCTTCCGCCCGCACCGCCCGAGGCCGTCGAGACCCTGAAGAAGACCGCGAACGCACTCGGAATCGAGTGGCCCGTCGGCGCGTCCGCCGGCGCGGTACTCGCCGGCCTGCCCACCGACGAACCGTCGACTCTGGCGATGATGACTCAGGCCACGGGATTGCTTCGGGGAGCCGACTATTCGGCGTTCGACAGTCGAACTCCGAACTCGACCATCGATGCACCCGGCACCGACGATTCCGTCGAACACTCGGGTATCGGAGCGCCGTACGCCCATGTGACGGCCCCGTTGCGACGGCTGTCGGATCGGTTCGCCACCGAGGTGTGTCTGGCCGTGGTTGCCGGTGTGTCCGTCCCCGAGTGGGCGGCGCAGGCGCTGCCGGAGCTACCGGCGATCATGCGTGGATCGGATTCTGCAGCGTCGAAAGTGGACCGAGCCTGCATCGATCTGACCGAAGCGCACGTGCTCGAAGATCGCGTAGGTCAGACGTTCGACGCAGTGGTGCTGCGAGGTGCCGAGGGCAAGCGTGACGCCGAGGTGCTCGTGTCCGAACCGATCGTCATGGGCAAGTGCGACGGCGAGCCGCCTGCGGGGGAGTCGGTGAAGGTCCGATTGACTCGGGCCGACACCGACTCGCGCACAGTCCGATTCGACTATCCGTCTGTCACGGCCTGAATCGGTCGGTCGCCTCGACCAGGTGGTGGACGATGCCCGGCTCGGCCGCAGAATGGCCGGCATCGTCGACGATTACTAGATCTGCACTCGGCCAGGCCTTGTGCAGTGCCCACGCGCTCGTGGCCGGGCACACCACGTCGTAGCGGCCCTGCACGATCACGCCAGGAATACCGTCGAGCAGGTGCGCGTCGCGTAACAACTGGTTCTCTTCGAGGAAGCACCCGTTGCGGAAGTAGTGGTTCTCGATTCCGGCGAAGGCGCGAGCGAAACGCGCATCCGAATTATGCTGTACAGCATCGGGTTTCGGGAGCAGGTAACTCGTCGCTGCCTCCCACGACGACCACGCCACCGCGGCCCGGGTCGCGGCAGCGTCGTCCTCGGACATCAACTGTCGGTGATATGCCTCGACAAGATCCCCGTCTCGTTCGCCTTCCGGAATGGGAGCGAGAAACTCCTCCCACAGGTCCGGGAAGATGTGTCCGGCACCGCCGCGGTAGTACCAGTCGATCTCCGACGGCCGGACGAGGAAGATTCCTCGGAGCACGAGTCCTCGCACCCTCTCGCGATGCGTCTGTGCGTAGGCCAGCGACAACGTGGAGCCCCAGGATCCGCCGAACACCAACCAGGTGTCGATGTTCAGGTGCTCGCGGAGTTTCTCCATGTCGGAGATCAAGCGATCGGTGGTGTTGACCGACAGATCTGCCCCGTCGGCAATATGAGGGGTCGACAGCCCGCAGCCTCGCTGATCGAACAACACGATGCGGTAGACCTGCGGATCGAAGTAGCGACGCTGCAGCGGATTGGTGGCACCGCCGGGACCGCCGTGCACGAACACCACCGGTTCGCCGTCGGGGTTGCCGGAGATCTCCCAGTAGATCCGCTGCCCTTCGCCGACGTCGAGGTGACCGGTCTGCACGGGCTCGATCTCCGGGTACAAGGTGCGCATCCTAGAAACCGACCAGACCGGAGGCCAGATCCGGGATGTCGAGGGAGCGGATGGCCTCGTCCCGCACGTCCGAGCACGTTTCCTTCGTGATGTCGTCGACGAGCGCGCGATTCTGCACCACCTGGAGATTGATGACGCCGCTCTGCGCAGCCCAGGTCTGCACCAGAATGTTCAGACCGCCGCGACCGAGAGTGGGGCCCTGCACGCGCCAATTGGACAGCTGCGCCTCGAGATCGGTGCACAGCTGCTGCTTCTGGGCATCGGTGACAGCCGCTCCCACAGGAGTCGTCGTCGCCACCGTCGTGCTCGGAGCGGTCGTCGTGGTCGACGACGAACCGGTGTTGGTCGTGTCGGTGCTGCATGCCCCCACTACGGCGAGAAGCGCAGCCGCACCGACCAGTGCGACTGCGCTTCTTCCTGCAATGGACGTCGTACCCCGTCTGATTGTCATGGCCCGAGTGTGCCATCCGAACCGGGATCAGACGACGACGGTCAGTAGCTGTGTTCGGGTCCGGGGAAGACTCCCGAGCGCACCTCGGACATGTACGTGGTGGCTGCGGTGCGCAGCGAATCGCCCACGTCGGCGAACTTCTTGACGAACTTGGCGGTCTTGCCGTTGGTGTATCCGGCCATGTCCTGCCACACGAGAACCTGAGCGTCGCATTCGTTGCCCGCTCCGATGCCGACCGTCGGGATCGTGAGCTTGCGGGTGACCTGGCCGGCGATGTCGGCGGGGACCATCTCCATGACGACGGCGAAGGCACCTGCCTCCTGTACGGCGATGGCGTCGGCGACGAGTTGTTCGGACGCGTCACCGCGACCCTGAACGCGGAATCCGCCGAGGGTGTTGACGCTCTGCGGGGTGAATCCCACATGGGCCATGACGGGGATGCCGGCAGCGGTGATGGCGGCGATCTGCGGTGCGACCCGCTCGCCGCCCTCGAGCTTCACCGCGCCCGCGAGGCCTTCCTTCATGAAACGAACAGCGGTTTCGAGGGCCTGCTGCGGTGAGGCTTCGTAGGTACCGAAGGGCAGATCTGCGACGACGAGCGCGTGCGGTGCGCCGCGTACCACTCCACGTACGAGAGGAAGCAATTCGTCCACGGTGATCGGCACGGTGGTGTCGTAGCCGTACACGACGTTGGCCGCGGAGTCGCCGACGAGAAGCACAGGCACGCCGGCTTCCTCGAAGATGCGGGCGCTGGAGTAGTCGTACGCCGTCAGCATTCCCCAGCGCTCACCCTCTGCCTTCATCTGCAGCAGATGGTGGGTACGGGTCTTGCGGGTCAGCGCGGTCGCCGGAGATTCGGTTGAGGAACCGCCGTACACAGCATTTTCGGACATCTTTGTCCCTTTCTGGTCCTCGAGGCCCGCGCGGCGGGTCCCCGGGATGGGGTGTGATGACGTGACCAGTCTGCCACCGCCCTTCCGTCGCAGGAATGCTGGTAGGGAGTGCAATTTGTCACAGTCGAAGCAACAGCCGATCGTCACTTCGGGGGCTCGGACGCGCCCCTCCCGACCGTGATCGGCATCCGGCGATCGCGTCCGAACGCCCGCGAGGTGACCTTGGTGCCGATCGGATACTGCCGCCGCTTGTATTCCGCCGTGTCCACCTTGCGCACGACGTCCGCCACGACGGACGCGTCGAAACCCGCCGCGACGATGTCTGCGACGCCCTGATCGTGGTCGACGTACCGAAACAGGATGGCGTCGAGGGTGTCGTAGTCGGGCAGTGAATCGGTGTCGAGCTGACCCGGCCGAAGCTCGGCCGAGGGCGGCTTGTCGATGCTCGATTCGGGGATCGGCGGGACGTCTCCGCGGTCGATCGCGGACTCGTTGCGCCAGCGCGCCAATCCCCAGACCAGCGTCTTGGGCACGTCCTTGATCGGTGCGAAGCCGCCGACCGCGTCGCCGTAGATCGTCGAATAACCCACCGCCAGTTCGGACTTGTTCCCGGTGGCAAGGACCAGATGACCGAAGGTGTTGGACAGCGCCATCAACACGATTCCCCGGCATCTCGCCTGGACGTTCTCCTCGGCCACGCCGGTCAAGTGCAGCTGGTCGACGAAGCCGGCGACCATCTGGGAAATCGGTTCGGTTCGAAAGTGAATGCCGGTGCGCGCGGCGAGATCCTCGGCATCGATGCGCGAATGCTCCGAGGAGAACTCCGAGGGCATCGACACTGCGTACACCGCGTCAGCGCCGAGGGCATCGACGGCGATGGCGGCGACGACCGCCGAATCGATTCCACCGGACAGACCGAGGGTGACCGCACGAAAGCCGTTCTTGTGCACGTAATCTCGTAGCCCGGTCACCAACGCGCCCCACACCTGTTCCTCGGTGCCGAGGGGCTGAGCCAGGGACGGCTCGGTACGCTGCCAGCCGCTGATCGCGACGTCGGGCAGAGCGACGCGATCGATCGTCCAGCCCGCCACCGCGGGGGAGTCCGCGACCGGATCCGCGGGGGCATCCACGTCGACGATCAGCAAGTGCTCGACGAATTGCGGAGCCCGGCCCCACGTCGAGCCGTCGGGACCGAGCACGAGACTTCCCCCGTCGAACACCAGCTCGTCCTGACCGCCGACCGCGTTCACGTACGCGATGGGGGTCCCGATCTCGGTGGCTCGGCGCTGGACGACAGAGTGACGAATCGTGTCCTTCCCCTGCTCGAAGGGGCTCGCGTTGAGGCACAGCAGTAGATCGACTCCGGCCGAGGCGTAGGCGGCAACGGATCCACCGGGTTGCCAGATATCCTCGCACACAACGAGTCCGAGTCGCATGCCGTTGACCGTCACGATGCTCAAACGGGAGCCGGGCGCGAAATAACGTGCCTCGTCGAACACCCGGTAGGTGGGCAATGAATGCTTGTCGTACCGAGCTGCGACCCGGCCGTCGACGATCACCGCCGCGCTGTTTCTCGAGCCCTCGACATCGCGGTCGAGATACCCGACCACGACGATGCGATCGCCGCACCCCGCTCGGTCCAGGGACTCCGCCAGCCCCGTCAGTGCCCGCGCCGATGCCGCGGCGAACGACGGATTCAACGCCAGATCCTCGACCGGATACCCGGTCAGGGCCATCTCCGGAAACACGACCACGTTGGCACCGTCATGGGCGGCACGGACGGTCCATTCGACGATTGCCGCCGCATTCGCTTCGAGATCGCCGACGACGGGATTGATCTGGGCGAGGGCGAGTCTGAGGGCCTGCACCGTGTAGACGCTAGTGCTCGACGGCCGTCCCTGCCGGGCAGCGAGAATGGAGTGTGGCCGGAAAGACCTGGCACGATCGACTCATGAGAACGCGCACCACGACGTCGGTCGTGGCACTGTCCGCAGTCGCCCTCGTCCTCGCCGGCTGCTCCGCGCCCGGGCCCGGTGCCGACCCCGATCCGTCCACCGCGTCCGACTCCACGTTCTCGGCTCCGGCCGGTCCTGTTCCTGCCGGGCTCGAGGCGTTCTACACCCAGAATCTGCAGTGGGAATCGTGCGAGTCCTACAACACGGATGGGTCCGAACTCGGCGACGCAGTCCAGTGCGCCCGAGTGACCGTGCCACTCGACTACGCCGATCCGGGCGGCAAGACCATCGACATCGCGATCTCACGCACACAGGCGACGGGGGAGAAGATCGGGTCGATCCTGATGAACCCGGGCGGTCCGGGATCGTCGGGGCTCTACCTCGCCGAGCAAGCCGACGGCACCCCGATCGCCGACCGGTTCGACCGCATCGGATTCGATCCACGTGGAATCGGGGCCTCCGAACCCGAAGTGCGCTGCCTGACGTCCGAGGGAGTCGACGAAGAGCGTCGGGAACCGGACGTCGACGTCAGCCCGGAAGGGATCGCCGCCACCGAAGCCGATCATCGTGACTACGCGGCGCAATGTGTCGAACGCACCGGGGCCGACGTGCTCGAACACGTCGGCACCCGTGAAGTCGTCCGCGACATGGATGTCATCCGCGCAGTGCTCGGCGACGAGAAGCTCACGTACGTCGGGTACTCGTACGGGACACGCATCGGTACCGCCTACGCCGAGGCGTTCCCGTCGAACGTGCGGGCCATGGTGCTCGACGGAGCACTCGATCCCGACCAGTCGCCCGTCGACGAGGCCGTCGCCCAGGGTGCGGCGTTCCAGACCGCGTTCGACCAGTTCGCTGCGGACTGCACGCAGACGGATACCTGTCCGCTCGGCACGGATCCGTCCCAGGCCGTGGCGCAGTTCCGGACATTGGTCGACCCGCTGGTCGACACGCCCGCCGACACCACCGATCCGCGCGGACTGAGCTACGACGACGCGATCACCGGAGCGCAACAGGCGCTGTACTCACCGCAGCTCTGGCGCTTGCTGCGAGCCGGACTGAGCGAACTGCGAGAGGGAAGGGGAGACACACTGCTGCGCCTCGCCGACACCTACTCCGGACGGCTCGAGGACGGTAGCTACACCAACATCGACGACGCGTTCAACGCCGTCCGATGCGTCGACGGCCCGCCGACCACCGACCGGGGGGAGGCCGACGAGGCCGACGCCAGGTTCCGAGCGGCAGCGCCGTACCTCGACGACGGCCGCTCCACCGGGAACGCGCCGCTGGATCTGTGTGCGTTCTGGCCGGTGCCGAACACCAGCGAGCCCCACATCGTGGAGGCGGAGGGGCTGCCCACGCTGGTGGTGGTCTCGACGACGAACGATCCGGCGACGCCCTACCAAGCGGGCGTGGAACTGGCCGACCAGCTGCGCGGCGACTTGGTCACCTACAACGGCACGCAACACACGGTGGCGTTCTCGGGAGTGGAGTGCATCGACGATCCGCTGACGAACTACCTGGTGGACCTCGTCCCACCAGGCGAAGGGCTGGTCTGCTGACACCTACCTCACCGGGCGCGCGGTGAGCGGAGAGTTCCACGAAGTGAGACTGAATTCACGATGTAACACAGATTTAACTCCGTTTGCTTACTCTCGCGTTCATGGATCGTCAAAAGGAATTCGTGCTCCGGACTCTCGAAGAGCGCGACATTCGTTTCGTCCGCCTCTGGTTCACCGACGTCCTCGGGTACCTCAAATCGGTGGCCATCGCGCCCGCTGAACTCGAAGGTGCATTCGACGAGGGAATCGGCTTCGACGGCAGCGCCATCGAAGGATTCGCCCGCGTCTCCGAGGCCGACACCGTCGCCAAGCCGGATCCGTCGACGTTCCAGATCCTGCCGTGGTCGACCAGCAAGGGTCACCAGCACTCTGCCCGCATGTTCTGCGACATCGCCATGCCCGACGGCTCGCCGTCCTGGGCCGATTCGCGCCACGTGCTGCGTCGCCAGCTGAGCAAGGCTGCCGACCTCGGATTCAGCTGCTACGTGCACCCCGAGATCGAATTCTTCTTGCTCAAAGACGCTCCCCAGGACGGCTCACCGCCGACCCCGGCAGACAACGGCGGGTACTTCGACCAGGCCGTGCACGACTCGGCTCCGAACTTCCGCAGGCATGCCATCGACGCGCTCGAGTCGATGGGCATCTCGGTCGAGTTCAGCCACCACGAGGCAGCGCCGGGCCAGCAGGAGATCGATCTGCGGTACGCGGACGCACTGTCCATGGCCGACAACATCATGACCTTCCGCTACGTGGTCAAGGAAGTCGCCATCGAAGAGGGCGTGCGCGCGACGTTCATGCCCAAACCGTTCAGCGACCAGGCCGGCTCGGCGATGCACACGCACATGAGTTTGTTCGAGGGCGACGCCAACGCCTTCCACAACCCGGACGATCCGATGCAGCTGTCCGAAACCGGCAAGTCCTTCATCGCCGGCATCCTCGAGCACGCCAACGAGATCAGTGCCGTGACCAACCAGTGGGTCAACTCGTACAAGCGTCTCGTGCGTGGTGGCGAAGCCCCGACCGCTGCATCCTGGGGACCGGCCAACCGGTCGGCATTGATTCGTGTGCCCATGTACACGCCGAACAAGGCGTCGTCGCGACGCGTCGAGATCCGGAGCCCCGACTCGGCCTGCAACCCGTACCTGGCGTTCGCGGTGCTGCTCGCGGCCGGTCTGCGCGGAATCGAGAAGGGCTACACCCTGCCGCCCGAGGCCGAGGAAGACGTGTGGGCATTGACCTCTGCGGAGCGTCGCGCCATGGGCTACAAGGAACTGCCGGGCAACCTCGACCAAGCGCTCAACGCGATGGAGGGTTCCGAGCTGGTCGCAGAAGCACTGGGCGAGCACGTGTTCGACTTCTTCCTGCGCAACAAGCGTCGCGAGTGGGAGGAATACCGCAGCCACGTCACGCCGTACGAGCTGAGGGCGTACCTCGGTTTGTAGAGCAGCGGGGTCTGTAACAACCCAGCGCTGCCATGGGCTACGTTCTAGTCGATCCCGAATGTAGGTTCGATGCCGGCGTGGGCACCCTCGCGTCGCATTACTGACGACGAGGTATATCTGTGGCACCCCGAGGTGGATTCTGATGGTGCGTCCTCCCACTTCCAGGTCGGTCGTACCCGGACCTGGCCGCCTCGGTCTCGTCGAGGAGACTGCGCCGTCCGATCTGCGCACCCTGGGCTGGACGGGCGAAGAGAGTCTCGAGCTGCTGTGGTCGCTCTCGCGTGCCCCCAACGCCGATCTCGCACTGCGCACGCTGGTGCGCATGTACGAGATGCTCGGCAGTGGCTGGGCCGAATTCGACACCGCACTGCGTAACGACAAGGGATTCCGCGGCCGCCTCCTGGGACTCGTCGGCGCGTCCAGTGCACTCGCCGACCACCTCGTTGCCGACGACACCACCTGGCGGTTGTTACTGACCGCGGAAGGTCAGAGCAGCGGTGTGTCGGCGAAGATCCAGTTGCCCAGCAAGGCAACGCTGGTCGCGGAACTGCTCGAGGCCGTCGGGGCCGAGCCGGAGACCGGGCCCAATGCCGCACCCGATCTGTACCGCGCGTCCGTCACCGGCCCGCCCGCCGTGATCGCCCTGCGCAAGAAGTACCGCGACCAGATCATGGTGTTGGCCGCGTACGACCTCGCCGCGACCGTCGAGAACGAACCGGTCCTGCCGTACACGGTGGTGGGAGCCCAACTGTCCGACATGGCAGATGCGGCGCTCACTGCGGCTCTGTCGGTGGCGGTGGCGACCGTGTGTCCCGATGCCCCGTGTCCGACGCGGCTGGCCGTCATCGCCATGGGCAAATGCGGTGCGCGCGAACTCAATTACGTCTCGGACGTCGATGTCGTGTTCGTCGCCGAGCCGGCGGACTCACAGGCGAGTCGGATCGCCGGCGAGATGATGCGCATCGGGTCCTCGGCGTTCTTCGAGGTCGACGCTGCGCTGCGCCCCGAAGGTAAGCGCGGCGAGCTGGTTCGCACGCTCGACTCGCACGTGGCCTACTACAAGCGCTGGGCCAAGACGTGGGAGTTCCAGGCCCTGCTCAAGGCTCGGCCGATGACCGGCGATATCGCCCTCGGCAACGATTACGTCGATGCCGTCAACCCGATGGTGTGGCTGGCCAGTCAGCGTGAGGACTTCGTGCCCGAGGTCCGCGCGATGCGGCGACGGGTCGAGGAGATGGTGCCGACCGAGCTGCGCGAACGGGAGATCAAACTCGGACGCGGCAGTCTGCGCGACGTCGAATTTGCCGTCCAGCTCCTGCAATTGGTACACGGCAGAACAGACGAGTCGTTGCGCGTACTGGGCACGACCGATGCCCTGACGGCTCTGACCGAGGGCGGGTACGTCGGCCGTGACGACGCCGCGAATCTGACCGCGTCCTACGAATTCTTGCGATTGATCGAGCACCGACTGCAGTTGCAGCGGATGCGTCGCACACACACCCTGCCTCCACCGGACGACGAGGAAGGTCTGCGGTGGCTCGCGCGTTCCGCGCACATGCGCCCCGACGGTAATCGTGATGCGCTCGGTGTGCTGAACGCCGAGATCAAGCGCAACGCGCAGCGCATCCGTCGGCTGCACGCCAAGCTCTTCTACCGGCCGCTGCTCGACTCGGTGGTCAAGTTCGACTCGGAGACAGTGCGTTTGACCCCCGACGCGGCGACGCGTCAGCTTGCCGCGCTCGGGTACGCGACGCCGCAGAATGCGTTGGGCCACCTGCGAGCGCTGGTCGGTTCCGGTACCCGCCGCGGTCAGATTCAGGCCGTGCTGCTCCCCACGTTGCTCGAATGGCTCGCCGACACACCGGATCCCGACGCCGGACTGCTGAACTACCGACGGCTCTCGGAATCGGCCGGCGAGCAGACGTGGTTCCTGCGAGTGCTGCGCGACGAGGGTGCGGTGGCCCAGCGGCTGATGATCGTCCTCGGATCCTCGGCGTACGTGCCGGATCTGCTGATCAAGGCCCCCGAGGTCATCAGGTTGTTCGCCGACGGGCCGACCGGCCCGCGCCTGCTGGACGCCGAACCCGAAGAGACCTACCGCGCCATCCTGTCGTCCTCGGCTCGCTACGAGGACCCGGTTCGGGCGATCAATGCCGCCAGGGCGCTGCGCCGCCACGAACTGGCCCGGGTGGCGTCGGCAGACATCCTCGGCATGCTCGACGTCCCTCAGGTCTGCCGGGCGTTGTCCTCGGTGTGGGCCGCAGTGATCAACGCGGCATTGGCGGCCGCCGTGCGGGCGAGTGAGAAGGAGCGCGGCGAGCCGGCACCGGCGACCCTGGCCGTCATCGGTATGGGACGCCTCGGCGGCGGCGAACTCGGCTACGGAAGCGACGCCGACGTGCTGTTCGTCTGCGAACCGGTGGACGGCGTCGACGAGACCGTTGCGGTCAAGTGGGCCAACACCATTGCCGATCGCATCCGGAAACTGCTCGGAGCGCCGAGCACCGACCCGCCTCTCGAAGTCGACACCGGCCTCCGCCCGGAAGGTCGCAACGGCCCGGTGGTGCGCACGCTGTCGTCCTACGCCGCCTACTACGCCCAGTGGGCTCAGGCCTGGGAGGTGCAGGCTCTGCTGCGTGCGCATCAGGTGGCGGGAGATCAGGACCTGGGCATCCGCTTCCTGCTGATGGCCGACAAGGTTCGCTACCCCGAGGGGGGAGTGTCGGCCGACGCCGTTCGTGAGATTCGGCGTATCAAGGCGCGGATCGACTCCGAGCGTCTCCCCAAGGGAGCCGACCCGGCCACCCACACCAAGCTCGGACGCGGGGGACTGGCGGACATCGAGTGGACCGTACAGCTCATCCAGCTCCGCTACGCACACAAGGTCGAGTCACTGCACAACACCTCGACGCTGCAAACTCTCGACGCGATCGGCGCAGCCGAGCTGATGAGTGAGACCGACATCGAGCTGCTGCGCGAAGCGTGGATCCTGGCGACGAAAGCGCGCAATGCGCTCGTCCTGGTTCGCGGTAAGCCGACCGACCAACTGCCGAGACCGGGTGCCGTCCTGTCCGCCGTCGCACAGGTGGCGGGGTGGGAGAACGGCGACGCCGGGGCATTCCTCGACAACTATCTGCGCGTCACGCGTCGGGCCAAGGCAGTCGTGGAGAGGACGTTCGGCGGGCTCTAGTCGCTGCCCGCGGTGACGAAGCCCTGCTCGACCATCCAGTCACGTGCGACGTCCGCGGGTTCCCGGCCGTCGATGTCGACCTGCTTGTTCAACTCCGAGATCGCTTCGTTGGTGAGCGCAGCGGAGATGGGAGCGGTGACCTCGGCTATCTCCGGATAGCGATCGGCGATCTCCTGCCGCACGACTACAGTCGCGTTGTACCGCGGGAAGAACGCCTTGTCGTCTTCGACCACGGTCAGGTTCAAGCCCTTGATTCGACCGTCGGTGGTGAACACCTCACCGAAGCGGCACTGCGAACCGTCCGCAGTTGCCTGATAGATGACGCCGGTCTGCAGGATTTGCACCGAGATGGCGTTGGCGTCGAAACCGTACGTGGCGGCGAGACCGGGGAGCCCGTCCTGGCGACTGTTGAACTCGGTCTCGACGCACAGCGACGCGGCGGCGGGATCTCGGTTCACCAGAGCGGCGTAGTCCGACAGCGTGCGCACACCGGTTTCCTGTGCGACCTGCTGATTCATGGCCAGCGCATAGGTGTTGTCCATCGGCGCGGGATTGACCCAGTCGATGCCGTTGGCCTTGTCGGCGTCGCGCACTGCCTCGAACTGTTCCGTGGCATCGGGAATGGGCTTCTCGTTGCCCAGGTAGTTGATCCACCCGGTTCCGGTGTACTCGTAGGCGAGGTCCACCTGGCCGTTCTGCATCGCGAGTCGAACGCTCTGCGAGCCCACGATGTTGGTGAGGTCTCGAACGTCGGCACCGGCTGCGCTCAGCGCGAATTCGAGGATGTAGCCGAGGATGATCTGCTCGGTGAAGTCCTTCGATCCGACGGTGAACTCGGCACCTTCGAGCCCCTCGAGCGGAGTGATGCTGCCGGCCTCGACCGACAACGGCATCGCGCCGCCGGACTGCAATCCGCACCCCGTCAGCGCGAGAACGGTGGTGGCGCACAGCGCTGCGAGTCGTCGGGTGGTGCGCCGCATCAGCGGAGTCCTTTCGGTCCGAGGTAGGCCTCGGCGAGTGCGCCCAGCCAATCCACCAACAGCGCGAGTGCTACCGCGAGAACGGCACCCACGACGAGAATGAGTGGTTGGTTGAGCTTGTAGCCGGTGTCGATCAGAACGCCGAGCCCGCCTGCTCCGACGAGAAAGCTCAGAGTTGCGGTGCCGACGGCGAGCACGAGCGAGGTGCGCAGACCCGCCAGGATGAACGGCACCGCGAGCGGAAATTCGATGCGGCGCAGAATGCCCATGTTCGACATGCCCTGTCCGCGAGCGGCATCGATGTAGTTCGGCTCGACTGTCTGAAAGCCCAACATGGTGTTGCGCAGAACGGGGAGCAACGAATAGAACGCGATCGGGAGAACGCCGGTCCAGAAACCCGTTGCGCCCGTCCACAGGAACAACAACACCAGCAAGCCGACGGCCGGTGCGGCCTGCCCGATGTTCGCGATACCGATGAACAGTGGTGCAGCTTTGCGATACCCGTTGCGAGTCAACAGAATTCCCAGAGGCACGGCGATGACGAGCACCAACGCGGTGACGACGAAGGTGATCAGCACATGCTCGAGAACCCTGGTGGAGATCGTGCTGATGTTGATCGTCTCGGCCTGCGTCGCGGTGAGGTCTCTGGTCAACGCGTAGACCAACAGAATCGCCACGATCACCAGCACCAGGGCCGGCTGGATGAGAAGACGAATTCGCTCGGCGCGCTTGGCAGTACGCGCGGCGTCCTTGGTCTCGTCGCCGGTATCGGCGAGTGTCGTCACGACGGAGTCCCAGCAGCTTCGCGCGGCTCGTCGTGATCGTTCGCGTGTTGCGACCGCAACGACTTGATGGTGTCGATCAGCACGTCGATGGTCACGGTGCCGACGTACTCGCCGCGATTGCCGGTGACGGTCGCCGTCGCATTGCCCTCGGACAGTAGAGCTTCCAGCGCATCCTGCAGGGTGGACTGGGTCGAAACCAGTTCTCCCATCGGCACCCCGACGTCACGGAGGCTCCCCACACCCGCGAGGTGGCGTCGATCCGTCCACCGAATCGGGCGTCTACGGGAGTCGACGATGATTCCCCAGGCTTCGGGATCCGATCCCAGCGCGGTGTTCATCGATTCCACCGAGTCGTCCTCGCCGAACACTGGCACGTCGGACAGCTCGATGTCGCGTACTCGCATCAACGTCAGCTGCTTCAACGCGGCTCCGGCTCCGACGAACCCGGCCACGGTGTCGTCGGCCGGGTTGGCGAGCACCGCCTCGGGAGTGTCGTACTGGAGGATCGTGGACTGGTTACCGAGCACGGCGATGCGGTCACCGAGCTTGACCGCCTCGTCGAAATCGTGCGTGACGAAAACGATGGTCTTGCCCAATTCTGCTTGCAGACGCATCAATTCGTCCTGCAGCAACCCGCGGGTGATCGGGTCGACGGCACCGAACGGTTCGTCCATCAACAGCACCGGGGGATCGGCGGCGAGAGCGCGTGCGACTCCGACGCGTTGCTGCTGACCGCCGGAGAGCTGCCGCGGATAACGCTGGCGATAGACCGCCGGATCGAGGCCGACGAGGTCCAGCATCTCGTCCGTGCGGTCGTCGATTCGCTTCTTGTTCCACCCGATGAGACCCGGCACCATCCCGACGTTCTGCGCAATCGTCATGTGCGGGAACAGGCCTGCCTGCTGAATGGAATAGCCGATGGTCCGGCGCAATTCGTTCGGATCGATCGACAGTGCGTCCTTGCCACCGATCGTGATGCGGCCCGATGTCGGCTCGATCAGACGGTTGATCATGCGCATCGTCGTCGTCTTGCCGCAACCGGACGGCCCGACGAGTACGACGACCTCGCCCGCGGGGATGGTCATCGACACGTTGTCGACGGCAGCGAGCTTCTGCCCCGGGTAGCTCTTGGTCACGTTCTCGAGCACGATTTCCGCGCCGGAGACATTCGATGTACGGGTCGAGTCACTCACGGATACCCCTCGAGGTGGTCAGTTTGCCGATCAACACGTAGATCCCATCGAGGATCAACGCCAGCAGGACGATCAGGACAGTGCCGGTCAGAGCCTGCGGTAGAGCTGTGGGGCTACCCACGCGGGCGAGGCCCGAGAAGAGGAGGTTGCCGAGTCCGGGACCCTTGGCGTACGCGGCGATGGCGAGAATGCCCATGGCCATCTGCGTACTGACGCGCATGCCGGTGAGGATCGACGGCCACGCGAGTGGGATCTCGATGCGGCGCAACACCAGAGCGCGGCTCATTCCGATTCCGCGGGCCGCGTCGGCAACGGCCGGATCGACGGCTGCCAAGCCCACCACGGTGTTGCGGATGATGGGGAGAAGGGAGTACAGAACAAGTGCTGTCACAGTGGGTTTGACGCCCAGACCCAGCACCGGAATGAGAACTCCGAGCAGTGCGAACGACGGGATGGTGAGAACCGTACTCGCCAGGGCCGTCGCGACTGCGGAGCCCGCAGGGCTTCGGTACACGAGCACACCGATCGCCACCCCGATGACGGTTGCAATGACGACACATTGAATGACGGCCGACACGTGGAGATACGAATCGATCGCCAACTGCCTTCGCCGCCCGACAATGAAGTCCCACAGAGCGTCCATGCAGTTGTAGTCCTCTGTTCGGCTGAGCGCGGATGCTTTTCTGTACCCCGTCGTTACCCATTCAAACGTCAGGTGAACCCTTTTGCAGCGAAACGACGAAATGGCTTCGGCGACAAGCCCATTCGAACCGCGAACGCCCGACCGGGTCAGCCCGGTCGGGCGTTCGTGGACTATCGACGGGTCACCGACGAAAGATGACCCGAGAACTCACACGTCGTAGTAGAGCGAGAACTCGTACGGGTGCGGACGCAGGTTGACCGGAGCGATCTCCTGCTCACGCTTGAGCGAGATCCACGTCTCGATGAGGTCGGTGGTGAAGACGCCACCCTCGGTGAGGTAGTCGTGGTCGGCCTCGAGACGGTCGATGACCGCGTTGAGCGAGGTGGGTGCCTGAGGAATGTTCTTGGCTTCCTCGGGCGGCAACTCGTAGAGGTCCTTGTCGACCGGAGCCATCGGCTCGATCTTGTTCTTGATTCCGTCCAGGCCCGCCATCATCTGAGCGGCGAAGTTCAGGTACGGGTTGCCCGAGGAGTCCGGCGCGCGGAACTCGAGGCGCTTGGCCTTCGGGTTGTTACCGGTGATCGGGATGCGCACCGCCGCAGAGCGGTTGCGCTGGCTGTAGACCAGGTTGATGGGGGCTTCGTAGCCCGGCACCAGGCGGTGGTACGAGTTGATCGTCGGGTTCGTGAAGGCCAACAGCGACGGAGCGTGGTGCAGAATGCCGCCGATGTAGTGACGTGCCAGATCGGACAGTCCGGCGTATCCGGCCTCGTCGTGGAAGAGGGGCTTACCGTCCTTCCACAGCGACTGGTGCACGTGCATGCCCGAGCCGTTGTCGCCGAACAGTGGCTTCGGCATGAAGGTTGCCGACTTGCCGTTCTGCCAGGCGGTGTTCTTGACGATGTACTTGAACAGCTGCAGATCGTCCGCCGCGCGGAGCAGCGTGTTGAACTTGTAGTTGATCTCCTGCTGACCGCCGGTGCCGACCTCGTGGTGGGCACGCTCGAGCTCGAAGCCTGCGTTCTGCAGGTTGGTCGAGATCTGGTCGCGCAGGTCGACGTAGTGGTCGTACGGCGCGACGGGGAAGTAGCCGCCCTTGAAGCGAACCTTGTAGCCGAGGTTGGGGCTGCCATCGGCTTCGGTCTCGGCTCCGGTGTTCCACCAACCCGAGGACGAGTCGACCTCGTAGAACGCACCGTTGGCCTGCGAATCGAAGCGAACCGAATCGAAGATGTAGAACTCGGCCTCGGCACCGAAGTACGCGGTGTCGGCAATGCCGGTGCTGGCCAAGTACTCCTCGGCCTTACGAGCAACGTTGCGCGGATCGCGGCTGTAGGCCTCACGCGTGAACGGGTCGTGGACGAAGAAGTCGATGTTCAGCGTCTTGGCGTTGCGGAACGGGTCGACCTGAGCGGTGGCGTAGTCCGGCAGCAGGATCATGTCGGACTCGTGGATCGACTGGAAGCCGCGGACGGACGAGCCGTCGAACGCGAGGCCGTCTTCCAGGGTGTCGGCCGTGAACGCCTTGGCAGCGATGGAGAAGTGCTGCTGTGCACCCGGCAGATCCGTGAATCGGATGTCGACGTATTCGATTCCTTCATCTGCGATGAACTTGATGACCTCTTGGGCCGTGGAAAACGCCACGCTTTTGCTCCTTAGTTGAGAGTCCGTCGAACTGACGGTATGGACTCGGTGTTGCCCGCCCGTCAAGCTCGTGTTTCGCCCGTGTTACACGTCGTGGTTCACGGTTGGCACGAACAACAGTACGTCCACCCGTTTTTCCGCGCGCCCGACCGCGCCTATCCTGGGAATCATGGCACGAATGACAGGGTCCTGGTTGTCCGGACCGGCGGCCGCGAACCCACGACCGCCGCAGAACTTCCGTGGGGAACAACTCGGTCTGCCCGCGCAGGGCGTCGGCGCACTCGCCGGAACCGGTCGTAGAGTCCTGGCGTTGCTGCTGGACTGGACGATGGCCACCGGTGTGGCGTCGCTGATTCTCGGCGGTTACACCACCAGCGGACTGATCTCGACGATCGTGCTGGCCGTGTGGTTCGTCGTAGGAATCGCGAGCGTCTCGCTGTTCTCGTTCACCCCGGGGCAGTTCATCGTGGGAGTGCAGGTGGGACGCATCGACGCCCATGCGCGAGTCGGCTTCGTCCGGGCATTGGTGCGGCAGCTCATTCTGCTGTTCGTCGTCCCGGCCGTGATCACCGACATGGACGGCCGGGGAATGCACGACCGCGCAACGGGAACAGCCCTGCTGCGGACCCGCTGAGGGGTCGACGCACCAGGGCTGTCGGTCGAAATACGGGTCAGCGACGCTTCATGGTCCGCTGAACGCCCTTCATCTTGGCCCCACCGGGAATCGGTCCCTTGGGCATTGCCGGGCCACCCTTGGTGCCCAACGCGGCCAGCCGGGACTCGATGGTGTCCATCCGCTTGCCGTCGATGTTCTTCGGCAGCTTCGACAGGTACTTCTGCAGACCCGACAGTGGAATCTGGTTCTCCCCGTTGCCGACGATGATGTCGTAGATCGGAGTATCGCCCACCAGCCGGGCGGTCTTCTTCTTCTCCTGGGCCAGCAGGGTCTTCACACGCTGCGGCGCACCCTCGGCGACGAGTATCACTCCGGGCTTCCCGATCACCCGGTGCACGGCGTCGAGATGAGTGGTGCCTGCGATCGCATTGGTGACACGCCACGATCCCTGAAGATTGTCCAGGGCCCACGCCGCAGCACCGGCCTGACCGTCGGCCTTCTTGTACACGGACTTCTGAACCCGCCGGCCGAAGATGATGAACGCGACCAGCACGCCCAACAGGAGACCGATGGGGAGAAGGAACCACTGGAAGCCGAAGGCCAGACCGATCAGGAAGCCGATCAGTCCGAGACCGACCACCGCTCCGATCATGAGCGGAAGGAGAGCCTTGTCGTCCTTACGCTGCATCTGGAACGCCTGCCACAACTGGCTGCGCCGTTCCTTCGATGCCTGCTTGCGGGCTGCCTTGGCAGCCGCCTTTGCTTCCTTGCTGGGCTTTGCCGCTTTGCCAGCTTTACTGCCGTTCGCCATACCTCACAGGATACGGCCTGTGCCGACGCTCACGTGCATCGCGCCACGTCGAGTGGAGCGATCAGCGAGGAGCCAGCCGAGCCATCAACGAGCTGGCCTCCTGAGAAGCTTCGCCGCCGTCGGTGAGGTGGCTCATGCTCTCGGGCAGTTCGCGACCGTGGTGTGCCATGGCCTGCGCGTAGAGGCGTCCGGCGCGGTACGAGGAGCGGACCAACGGGCCGGCCAGCACGCCGGCGAACCCGACCTCGGTGGCGTAGTCGGAGTGCTCGACGAACTCCTCCGGCTTGACCCACCGCTCGACGGGGTGGTGCCGCGGTGACGGTCGCAGGTACTGGGTGATCGTCAGGATGTCGCAGCCCGCCTCGTGCAGGTCGCGAATCGCTTCCTGGACTTCCTCGGGAGTCTCGCCCATGCCGAGAATGAGATTCGACTTGGTGACCAGACCGTCGTCACGCGCTGCGGTGATGACGTCCATCGACCGCTGGTACCGGAATGCGGGACGGATGCGCTTGAAGATGCGCGGCACGGTCTCGACGTTGTGGGCCAACACCTCCGGGCGGGAGGAGAACACCTCGGCCAGCTGATCGGGCTTGGCGTTGAAGTCGGGGATCAGCAGCTCGACGCCGGTGTTGGGGTTGAGCTTCTTGATGTACCGGACGGTCTCTGCGTAGAGCCACGCACCACCGTCTTCCAGGTCGTCGCGGGCGACTCCGGTGATCGTGGAGTAGCGAAGGCCCATGGCCTGCACACTCTCCGCCACGCGGCGAGGCTCGTCGCGATCGAGATCCTCGGGTTTGCCGGTATCGATCTGGCAGAAATCGCATCGACGGGTGCATTGTTCGCCGCCGATGAGGAAGGTCGCCTCGCGATCTTCCCAGCATTCGTAGATATTCGGGCAGCCGGCTTCCTCGCACACCGTGTGCAGACCCTCACGCTTCACAAGACCTTTGAGCTCGGTGTATTCCGGGCCCATCTTGGCTTTGGTCTTGATCCAGCTGGGTTTGCGTTCGATGGGGGTCTCCGCGTTTCGGATCTCGAGGCGGAGCAGCTTGCGTCCTTCTGGGGCCACAGTCACGCCAGCAATGCTACGCGCCGAACCGAACCGTGGTGAATTGCGGGTTCACCGTCGCGGTGGTGATCTCCGGCTGCTCGAGGTCGTGCTCTCTGACCGGCATCGATCCGTCCAACGCGGCCAGAACTGCCGTCGTGACCGACTCGAGTACCTCGGCGACCGGGACGTCTCGCCCCAGCTCGAGCGACAGTGACGTCACACCGGCGTCGGCGATTCCGCACGGCACGATCGCGTCGAAACCCGTCATCGCCGAATTGCAGTTGAGGGAGAAGCCGTGCAGGGTCACGCCGCGCTGAACTCGCACGCCGATGGCCGCGATCTTGCGTTCGGGTAGAAGCACGCCGTCGCGAACCTCGGACGCGAGCCACACCCCGGACCTGCCGTCCACCCGCCCGCACGCGATGCCGTGATCGGACACCACGGAAATCAGCGCTTCCTCGATCCGGCGGACGTACTTGACGACATCGATGGGCTGTGCCAGCGCGACGATGGGGTAGCCGACCAGTTGGCCCGGCCCGTGCCAGGTGATCTTGCCGCCGCGGTCCACCTCGACCACAGGAGTACCGTCGCGCGGCATGTCTTCTTCCGAGGTGCGCCGCCCCGCGGTGTACACGGAAGGGTGCTCGAGCAACAGCAACGTATCCGGGCCCCGATTGTCGGCGCGGGCGTCGGCCAGTTCCCGCTGGAGAGCCCACGCCTGGGTGTACTCGACGGTGCCCAGCTCTCGCACGACGACCGGTTCGCTGCTGGCCCGGGCCGAGTCGGTGCCGGTGGCCGGAATCGACGGTGCGTTCACGTCACTCATGAACCGAGACGCTACGCCGGGTCATGAGCCGACAGCCACCCGCAGTGCCTCGCCCACGGTGTTGTGCTCGAAGGTGTAGCCGGCATCCTCGAGTGCCTTGGGAATGGCTCGCGGCCCGGTCAGGATCGCCTCCTCGGCAAATTCACCGATGACCGCTTTCAGGGCGAATCCGGGCACCACCCACGGGGCCGGACGATGCACCGCTCGCGACATCGCGCTGTTGAACTGGGCGTTGGTCACCGGAGTCGGACCCACCATGTTGACCGGTCCGCGCAGCGAGTCGTTCTCGATACCGTGCACGATGGCACCGATTTCGTCTTCCAACGAAATCCACGGGAAGTACTGTCGCCCACTGCCCAATCGACCACCGAGCGCGAACAGGTACAGCGGGCGCAGCTTGCCCAGCATGCCGCCGCGCTGCGACAGGACCACACCGCTGCGCAACAGAATCGTGCGAACACCTGCCTCCGACGCCGCAGACGTGGCGTTCTCCCAATCGCGGCACACCTCGGCGAGGAATCCGTCTCCTACCGGAGCGGTCTCGTCGACCACGCGGTCGCCGGTGTCACCGTAGAAATTGACGCCGCTGGCATTGATCAGGGTGGGGACACCCGCGTCGGCCGCAGCCGACGCGATCACCTCGGTGGGCGCTATGCGGCTGTCGCGCACCAGCTGCTTGTACGCACCGGACCATCTTTTGTCGCCGATACCGACACCACACAGATTGACGACCGCGTCGGCACCGGCCAGCACAGCGGGGTCGATACTGCCGTGCGACGGGTCCCACTGCGACTCGTCCGGTCCCGCCGGTGAGCGTCTGACCAGTCTGGTGACGTCGTGGCTGCGGCCGCGCAGAGCTGCAACGAGAGCTGTGCCGATCAAGCCTGATGAACCTGCAATGACTACGCGCATGTGAACGAAAGCCTCCTTGACGCACTCCGGGGCACCATTCGCGAACGAATGATGCCCCGGATGCTCTGTCCGTGCCCCTGGTGAACGAGACCCCGATGCGAATGTTTCGCGCTCCTACGAGAATACGTGGCGCGACACTCGCCGGTTGTCTACAGACCCAGATCGGCCTCGAACGATGCCACTTCGAGACGCTGCTTGATGGTCGTCAGGAAGCGTCCTGCGTCGGCTCCGTCCACCAACCGGTGGTCGTAGGTGAGCGGCAGGTAGCACATCGAGCGAACACCGATCGACTCGTTGCCCGAGTCGTCCTTGACGACGACGGGACGCTTGACGATCGCACCCGTACCCAGCATGGCCGCCTGCGGCGGAACCAGGATCGGGGTGTCGAACAGCGCGCCCTGGCTGCCGATGTTGGTGATCGTGAACGTGCCACCGGACAGCTCGTCGGGCTTGAGCCCACCCGAACGGGCGCGAGTGGCGATGTCGTTAATCGCGCGTGCCAGTCCGGCCAGCGACAGGTCGCCGGCATTGTGGATGACGGGGGAGAGCAGGCCCTGCTCGGTGTCCACCGCGATACCCAGGTGGACATCGGCGTGGTACGTGATCTCCTTCGCGTCCTCGTTGATGCTGGCGTTGACGTTCGGGTGAGCCTTGAGTGCCTCCACGACCGCCTTCGCGAAGAACGGCAGGTACGTCAGGTTGACGCCCTCGTTCTCGGCGAACTTCGCCTTCGCCTTGGTGCGCAGGCCGGCGATCTTCGTCACGTCGACCTCGAAGGTCTGCGTCAGCTGAGCAGAAGTCTGCAGCGACTCACGCGTCTTCTTCGCGGTGATCTGACGAATTCGGTTGATCTTCTGCGTGGTGCCGCGCAGGTGTGCGAGCTCGGGACGAACTCCCGCGGTCGCCGGTGCTGCGGGCTTCGACGCTGCGGCGGGTGCCGCGGCCTCGGCCGGAGCAGCGGGAGCCTTCTTGGCCTCGGCTGCAGCGAGAACGTCCTGCTTGCGGATGCGTCCACCCACGCCGGTGCCCTTGACGGACGACAGATCGACGTCGTTGTCCGACGCCAACTTGCGGACCAGAGGAGTGACGTACGGGCTCGAATCGCCAGACGGTGCCGATTCCTTGGCGGGAGCGGCCTTGGGAGCCTCCTGCTTCGGTTCGGGCTTCGGCTCGGCCTTGGGAGCTTCCTTCTTGGGGGCTTCCTGCTTCGGCTCGGGCTTCGGCTCTTCCTTGGGCTCTTCGGCCTTCGGGGCCTCGGGCTCCGGAGTTGCCTCGGGCTCGGGGGCCTTCTCGGCGGGCGAGCCGGAGCCGATGACTGCGAGCTGGCCGCCGACGGCCACGGTGTCGTCTTCCTCGGCGGAGATCTCGAGCAGGGTGCCTGCGACCGGAGACGGAATCTCGGTGTCGACCTTGTCCGTGGACACCTCGAGAAGCGGCTCGTCCACTGCAACCTCGTCGCCGACGGCCTTGAGCCAGCGGGTCACGGTGCCCTCGGTGACGGACTCACCCAACTCGGGCATCGTCACCGGGGTGCCGGATCCGGACGAGTCGGAGGAGCTGGAAGAGGCACTTGCTGCGGGAGCTTCCTGCTCGGCCTGCGGCTCGGGCTCGGCTGCGGGAGTGGGCTCCTCGGCAGGCTCCTCCGGTGCCGACTCCTCGGCGGGAGCGGCGTCCTCGGCCGGCGCGTCGGACGAGGAAGACTCGTCCGCGTCACCGATCTGAGCGAGCTCGCCACCGATCTCGACGGTGTCGTCTTCCTGAGCGACGATCTTGGTGAGAACACCGGCAGCAGGCGACGGGATCTCGGTATCGACCTTGTCCGTGGAGACTTCGAGCAATGGCTCGTCGACTTCGACGGTGTCGCCTTCTTGTTTGAGCCACCTCGTGACAGTTCCCTCGGTGACACTCTCACCGAGAGCTGGCATCTGGACGGAGAAGGCCATGTCTGTTGACTCCTCGACAGTTGTATGCGGGTGATGTAGTTCTTACGACTTGTGGTCGCAGACCATTGTGCTGGCGGAACAGGGTTCATGGACGAGAGTTGGGTGATTCGGTTCGACGGAGGCACCGGTGCGATCGACACTCACCGAGCACGTTCGGCTCGATCCAGCGCCCACGTCGACACTCCCTCTCGGCAACTCACTTACTCACTTCACGAGCCTTGGTTCACAATCAAGAGAGCTGAACCCTCTAATGTCATCCTTCCATTGATGTCGCCTCGCCGTTCCCCTAGGGCGTGCAACACGCCTGTCGAACTGGTGGGTAACAAAGATCCGGCACCGAAACTCGGACTTCGCCGGCCGTACGACAGAGGAGTTCGCGTGGGATTGTTCGATCGATTCAAGTCGAGCGGCGGGGGCGCGAAACGGGCACCCGAAGGCTCGGTTGCCCAGTACCTGGCCAATTGGACCTCGGCGCGAATCGGCGTCGAGGCCTACGTGGAACCGAAAACGACGGTCACGCCGCTGACGGTGGTTCTGGTCGCGAACGACGGTGAGTGGACGCGTCGACCGCTCGATGAAAAATATGTACGAAAGATCGGATCGGACCTGAAGATTCCGGTGTACGACGTCCGCAAGACGGGCTATCCGCAGCGGATGCGTGATCACGACGCTCGGCAGAAGATCGTTCGGCAGCGCGAACAACAGCAGCGCGACAGCTGACGCCGTCCGTGCGCGAGGGCCTGGGGCCTCGCGCACGGACGGGAGACGATCAGCCGTTGTCGGCGATGTCCTCGAGAACCGCGAACATGGTTCGGACCGGAACCCCGGTGCCGCCCTTGCCGGTGTAGCCGAACGGACCACCGGTGTTGTATGCCGGGCCTGCAACGTCGATGTGAGCCCATTCCACGCCGTCGGCGACGAATTCCTTCAAGAACAGAGCAGCGGCGAGCATGCCACCTGCTCGACCGTTGGTGACGTTCGCGAGATCTGCGATCTTGGAGTCGAGTTCGCGGCGAATCTCCTTCGGCAACGGCATGGCCCATCCGTTCTCGCCGATTGCCTGCGAGATCGCTGCGACGCGGTCGCGGAAGTCGTCGGTACCCATCACGCCGGGAGTCCTGTTGCCGAGTGCGACGACCTGAGCTCCCGTCAGCGTCGCGGTGTCGATCAGGTAGTCCGGATCGTCCTCGCAGGCCCGCACGATCGCGTCGGCGAGTACCAAGCGGCCCTCGGCGTCGGTGTTGATCACCTCGACGGTGATGCCGCCGTACTGGGTGAGCACATCGCCGGGGCGCTGAGCGGTGCCCGACGGCATGTTCTCCGCCATCGGGACGGTGGCGATGACGTCGAGCGGCAGACCGACCTTGGCGGCGAGCACCACCGTGGCGATGACCGATGCCGCACCGCCCATGTCCGAGGTCATGTTCTCCATGCCGGCAGCCGGCTTGATGGAGATGCCGCCGGTGTCGAACGTGATTCCCTTACCGACGAGGGCAACCTTCTTCGCGCCGCGCTTGCCTCCCGAGTGCGTCAGGCGCACGAGCCGAGGCAGTCGGGACGATCCCTTGCCCACTCCGTGAATGCCGCCGTAGCCACCCTTCTCGAGTGCCTTGTCGTCGAGAATCTCGACCTCGAGGCCGGCCGCCTTGCCCAGCGCCTTGGCCTGAGCCGCGAACTCCTCCGGGTAGAGATGGCTGGGCGGAGTGTTGACGAAATCCCTTGCGACAGCCACCGATTCGGCAATCGCGATCGACCTCTCCAATTCTCGCTTGGCATCCTTGGAACGAGTGTCGGGCACCAACAACTCGATGCGAGTCACCGGAAGCGCAGACGGCTTCGGTGCCGAGAGAGCCGACTTGAACTCGGCGAACTGGTACGCGCCGAGGAAGAAGCCCTCGGCAGCCGCACCCAGATCGAGCGCCGAGAGCGTCGTGGCCGCCGTCTCGACACCGGACAGCGCGCGAGCCGCGGTGCCGGCCGAATGACGAATGCGTTCACTGTCGATGTCGGCGGCGTTGCCCAGGCCCACGGCCAACACACTCGCCACGGCCAGGCCGGCCGGAGCCGGAATACGCACTACTTCGTCGGCCTTGCCGGTGGCACCGACGGCTTCGAACGCGTCGAGCAATTCGGTGGCGATCGCATCGTCGGAAATGTCGTCGGTGATGGAGAGTTCGAGGCCGTCGTCACTCGTGCTCAATGCGACGACGAGTACGTCGACTTTCTTACCGAGCTTGCCCGCGAGAACCAGGTCGGGTCCGAGAGTGCGGGTGAGCGTCGAGGGGGAAGGCACGTGGCTGCTCCTGTAGGGGTTGACGTGTATGTCCCTCGATCCTAATGACGGTCGGCGGCGTCGACGATCGAGGGACGTACCGGGGCGACCGACCTGAGACGCTCCGCAAGGTGAGCTAGCGTGGCCGCCATGACCGACACCGAGTTGATCGAAGGACCACTCCACGCCGTGCACACCGAACTCGGCGCGACGTTCGCACCGTTCGGTGGATGGACCATGCCGGTCTCGTACGCCGGCGTCGTCGTCGAGCACACGGCAGTGCGTGAAACGGTGGGTCTGTTCGACGTCGGCCACCTCGGCAAGGCGTCGGTGACCGGCCCCGGGGCCGCCGCATTCGTGAACTCCGTCCTCACCAACGACCTGGCCAGGATCGAACCGGGCAAAGCGCAATACACGCTGTGCTGCACCGAGTCCGGTGGCGTCGTCGACGACCTGATCGCCTACTTCGTCTCCGACGAGGACGTGTTTCTGGTACCCAATGCTGCGAACACGGCAGCTGTGGTCGAGGCGATGGCTGCCGCTGCCCCCGCCGGGGTCTCGGTGGTGAACCGGCACCGCGAGTTCGGAGTGCTGGCCGTGCAGGGGCCCAAGGCGTCCGAGGTTCTGCAGGAACTGGGTCTACCGACCGATATGGACTACATGGCATTCGAGGACGCCACCTGGAACTCGCTGCCTGTCCGGGTCTGCCGCACGGGTTACACCGGCGAACAGGGCTACGAGCTGATCCCGTCTGCCGACGACGTGAAACCGTTGTTCCTGGCGCTGCTGGCTGCGGTGCGGTCTCGGGACGGTCAGGTGTGCGGACTCGGAGCGCGCGACACGCTGCGCACCGAAATGGGGTACCCGCTGCACGGACACGAACTGGCGCAGGACATCTCGCCCCTCGAAGCACGATGCGGCTGGGCGATCGGGTGGAACAAGGACTCGTTCTGGGGCAAGGACGCATTGACCGCCCAGAAGGCAGACGGTCCGGCACGGATTCTGCGCGGGCTCAGAGCTCTCGATCGCGGCGTTCTACGCCCCGGTCTCACCGTGCGCGCGTCGGGACGCGATCTCGGAACGACGACTTCCGGCACTTTCTCGCCCACTCTCAAGGTCGGTATCGCCCTTGCACTCCTCGACGCGCAGGCCGCTCCCGCGGTGGGTTCGGAGGTCGAGGTCGACGTTCGGGGCCGCGCCCTGCGCTGCGAAGTGGTCGCACCGCCGTTCGTCGTCGCCAAGACCAGGTGACCGCGTGAGACCGCCACGAACCCCACGATAGGATTTCCGGCATGACAGGTGTTTCCGAATTCACGTACGTGCAGCATCCTTCGCCCGCAACCTCCGCGGCGCGTGACGCGGTACTTGCTGCGCCCGGATTCGGAAAGCACTTCACCGACCATATGGTCAGCATCGACTACACCCGCGACGGCGGCTGGCACGATGCGAGGATCACCCCGTACGGTCCGATCGAGCTCGACCCCGCGGCGATGGTTCTGCACTACGGCCAAGCGATCTTCGAGGGCCTGAAGGTCTACCGCCAACCCAACGGTGATCTCTCCACATTCCGGGTGCAGTCCAATGCCGAACGATTCCGTACCTCGGCGAAGCGGCTCGCCATGCCCGAGATGCCGGACGAATTGTTCATCGGCTCTATCGAGAAGTTGCTCGAGCTCGATCACGAGTGGGTCCCGGCGGCGGGCGGCGAGGACGCGCTCTATCTGCGGCCCTACATGTTCTCCACCGAAGCCGGTCTGGGTGTGCGCCCCGCCGACGCGTATCGCTACATGCTGATCGCCTCACCCGCAGGCGCGTACTTCCCACGGGGCGTCAAACCGGTGAGCGTGTGGTTGTCCACCGAATACGTCCGGGCAGCACCGGGTGGCACCGGTGCCGCGAAGTTCGCAGGCAACTACGCCGCCTCCCTCCTCGCGCAGGCGCAGGCCAGCGACGAGGGCTGCGATCAGGTGGTCTGGCTCGACGCCACCGAGCGCCGCTACGTCGAGGAGATGGGCGGCATGAACCTGTTCTTCGTCTTCGGCTCGGGTTCCGACGCTCGGCTGGTGACGCCCTCGCTGTCCGGATCGCTGCTTCCCGGAATCACGCGCGACTCGCTGTTGGCCTTGGCGACGGACTCCGGCATCCCCGTCGAAGAACGACGGATCTCCACCGACGAGTGGCGCAAGGGTGCCGAAGCGGGCGAGATCACCGAAGTGTTCGCTTGTGGCACAGCAGCTGTCATCACCCCGGTGGGCAGCGTCAAATCCACCGACGGTTCTTTCGAGATCGCAGGCGGAGAACCCGGCGAGATCACGCTCGCACTGCGAGACACCCTCACCGGCATCCAGCGCGGCACCTTCGCCGATACCCACGGCTGGATGACCAAGCTCCGCTGATCAGCTGCCGATCAACAGGCCCACCGCGGCCGACGCCGTGGTGGTCTCGATTGCGGCACCGAGAACATCGCCCGAGAGGCCACCGAAGCGTCGGACGCAGTGTCGAACGGCAAACACCGACAGTGTCAGGACCGCGACGACGACCAGCGGCCCTTGCCAGGGTCGATCGGGTTGCGCGAAGACCGACGCAGCTGCTGCCGCAATCACCCACAGCGTCAGGACGGCGTTGGACTGCGTTCCGGCCACGAGCGCACCGAAGCCGCCCGACGTCGATGCGTCGATTCCCTTGCGGCAGGCCAGGACTGCCGCCACCCGGGCAGTCACCGCAACCACGACGACAGCCCACCACAGTCGCTCCTGCGCGAGTTGACCCAGACTCGCGGCCTGAATCGCCGACGTCAGAGCGATGGCCGCCACCCCGAACGGTCCGGCACTACCGGACTTCATGACCTCCCGCGCACGTTCGGGCGGGCCGTAACAGCCGAGCCCATCGGCGGTGTCGGCCAACCCGTCGATGTGCATACCGCGCGTCAGCAGCGCGGCGGCGGCAACGGCGATGAGGCCGCACAGGATTGCCGACAGCCCGGCAACCGTCGTCGCCCACAGCAGTGCCGAACACACGCACCCGAGGACGAGACCGACCAGGGGAGCGTGCGCTATCGCGCGACCGGCGCGGACCCTGTCGACCTGCGACGGGCCGCGCACGGGCAGCACCGTCAACCACGAGAACGCGAGCACCAGACCCTCGGCCCGCAGCCTCACGGTCAGCGGACTTCGGGGTCGCCGGTGCTGACGCCGGCGTCGGCGAACGTCGCCATCGAATTCAACGTGTCGACTCCCGCACGAACGAGCGGCAACGCCGCCAACGCGCCGGAGCCTTCACCGAGTCGCATCGACAGCTCCACCAACGGCTCGAGTCGCAAGTGCCGCAAGGCAATTGAATGGGCGGGCTCGGCCGAACGATGCCCGGCGACCCACCAGGCGCTGGCACCGGCCGCACCGTCCTCCGCCACCAGTGCTGCTGCTGTGACGACGAGACCGTCCAGGATCACCGGGGTACGCCGATGTGCCGCCTGCGCGAGGAAGCCGGCGAGGGCAGCGATGTCGGCACCACCGGCCACCCGCAGCAGGTCGGTGGGATTCTTGGCCGCCGGCCGAGCCCGCCGCATCGCGTCCCGGATCGCAGCGGTCTTCCTGATCCACCCGGCGTCGTCGATTCCGGTGCCGCGGCCGACGGCAGCGACCGGTTCGGTATCGGTGAGGGTGGCGATCAATACGGTTGCGGGCGTGGTGTTTCCGATGCCCATGTCGCCTGCGACGAGAAGGTCCGCACCGGCGTCGACCTCCTCGTCCGCGATCGCAGCGCCGGCGGCGACGGCGGCGCGCACCTCGTCCTCGCTCAGTGCGTCCTCGCGGTCGATGGAACCACTCGAGCGCCGAATCTTGAAGGCGGACACCGACGGATCGGTGTCGGCGTCGACAGCGATGTCGACCACCCGAACAGTGGCCCCGGCGATGGTCGCGAGGACGTTGACCGCAGCACCGCCCGCACGAATGTTCTCGACCATCTGCGCCGTGACCTCGGGCGGGTAGGCGGACACTCCATGAGCGGCGACGCCGTGGTCGCCGGCGAAGACGACGACACGGACGCGCTCGAAAGACTTCGGCGGACTGACGTCTTGGCAGGCGGCGATCCACTCGCCGAGCGTCTCGAGACGGCCGAGGCTACCGGCCGGCTTGGTCAACCGGCCTTGCCGCTCGGCAGCTTCGTACCGCGCGGAATCGGAGGGCGAAGGCACTGTTCGAAACGGTGAGGGTGCCGGAATCTCGTCCACAGGAGTTGTCACACTGGGCCTTTCGCGGTCAGGGAATCCGCCGGTGGTTCTTTGAGGGTCAGCGCGAGGCCCGCGACGACCAGCAGAACCCTGTCACACACGTGCGCGAGACGCGCATTGAGGACACCGAGCTCGTCACGGAACAGTCGACCCGAACGCGACTCGGGAACCACGGACATGCCGACCTCGGGGCTGACGATCACGAGAGTCGACCTGCAGTCCGAGACCGCTGAGACCAAGTCGTCCACGGCCGGAGCAATCGTCCCGCGAGGCAGGTCCCAGGCCGCTGCGTCGTCGAGCATTCCCGTGAGCCAGGTGCCCAGATCGTCGACCATCGTGGTGCCGCCCCAGGGCTGAGCCACCACCGCCGCCAGCCCGGTGACGGTTTCGACCGTGGTCCACTCGGGCGGACGCGACGCACGATGGAGTTCGATGCGCTGCTCCCAGTCTTCGTCGGACGCATCGCGCTGTCCGGTCGCGACGTAACGGACCGGGCGGGTCGTGACCAACGATTCTGCGTGCGCGGACTTACCGGATCTGGCTCCGCCGAGGACGAGCGTTCGAGACGGCACGGCCACCGACGTCAGACGGCCTCGCCGGCGCTCACTCGCGGCTTGGGGGCACGCATCTTCCGAATCTGCGACGCCCGTACGAAGGCGTACCAGCCGATTTTGAAGCCGCCGTCGGGGGTGTCGGGGAACCGGACGCGAATGCGGTTGTTGATCATCTTGCCGAGGTAGATGCCCTCGCCGACCATGAACAGCATCATCACGAACATGCCGAGAGTGACGTACTGCTGTACCTGCGGCTGCAGAAACAGCGCAAAGATGAGAATGAGAGCGAGCGGCATGAACAAGCCGACAAGATTGCGCCGCGCATCGACGATGTCGCGAACGTAGGCACGCACCGGGCCCTTGTCGCGAGGCAGCAGATACTTGTCGTCGCCCGCAAGCATGCGCGCCCGACGCTCTGCAGCTGCTGCACGCCGTTCGTTCGAGGCAGCCTTACGGTCTTCCTTGCTGCCCTTGTTCGCCTTACGGCGCTCTCGTGCCTCTTTGCTCGTCAGGGGAGCCGGAGCGACCGGCCCGCGGCGGCGGGCCTCGGCGTCACGGCGCTTGGGGGTCGGTCGGCCTTTGCCGAGAGACACCGGCGAGGTCGCCTCGCCGGCGGACACAGTCGACTCGGGCTCGTTCGAGTCCTGTCCGTCCGAATTGTCAGAGTTTCCACGGCGTAGCAGCTTCACGCAACCAGAGTATGGGATGAGCGGAGGTACTCGAACACCGGCCAGGTCAGCGGCGCAGCACCGGATGCTGTTCGGGTACCGCGGTCCTACACTTCCGAGAATGCGAGTGATGATTGCGCCGGACTCCTTCGGGGACACCCTGACTGCCGCAGATGCAGCCGCCGCCATTGCCAGAGGATGGGCGGGCGTCCGGAGCGGTGACGAGCTGGAACTGGCACCCCAATCCGACGGTGGACCGGGGTTCGTCGAGGTACTGGCCTCGCGCATCGGCACAGTCCACGTCGCCGACGTGGACGGACCGCTCGGGACGCCGGTGCAGGCCCGCTGGCTGCTCGACGGCGCGGTGGCGTACATCGAATCTGCTCAGGCCTGCGGGTTGCACCTCGTCGACGGTCCACTGACTCCGCAGTCGGCATTGAAGGCGAACAGCTACGGCGTCGGACAGCTGCTGAGCGAGGCGTTGAACAGTGGCGCCACGTTGATCGTCGTCGGACTCGGCGGGAGCAGTTGCACCGACGGTGGACGAGCGATGATCCGCGCGCTCGGCGGGCTGGGGTCGGCAATCGAACGGTTCTCGGGAATCGACCTCGTCGCCGCGTCGGACGTGGAGAACCCCATGCTCGGCGATGCCGGTGCTGCTCGGGTGTTCGGGCCGCAGAAGGGCGCCGACACCGAGACGGTCGAGCGACTCGAAGAACTGAACGCCGACTGGGCTGCCGTTCTGTCGGCTGCGGGCCACGATGTGGCAGACCGTCCCGGTGCGGGTGCCGCGGGCGGGATGGGGGCGGCCCTGTTCGCGCTCGGTGGCAGGCAGGTGCCGGGTGCTGCCGTCGTGGCGGAACGAACCGGTCAGCGGGAACTCCTGGACTCCGTCGATCTGGTGCTGACCGGCGAGGGAAAGTTCGATTCGCAGTCGCTGCGAGGCAAGTTGGTGACCAGAATCGCCGCTGCAGGCGGTGCCACCGGAATCGAGACCGTGGTGCTCGCCGGCCAGGTGACGTTGAGTAAGGACGACTTGGCGTCGGCCGGTATCTCGGCCGCTCACTCGATCAGCGAGTTCGCCGGGTCTGTGGAGGTGGCCATGACCGATGCGGCCAATCAGCTCGAAAAGCTGGCCGCGCACGTGGCGAGCAGTGCTGTTGCCGGGCCCTCGAACAGGGGCGGCGCGCGCAAGGAATAGAGCAACCCGGAGTACGGTTGAGTTTGTTCACGGGTTTGGTACGACTGATAGGGAGAGCCCATGACCGTTTCGAATGAGACCACAACGACCGAAACCACGGCGCACAAGGTCACCATGACGGAGACCGCTTCGGCCAAGGCCAAGGCGTTGCTGGATCAAGAGGGCCGCGACGACCTCGCGCTGCGCATTGCTGTACAGCCCGGTGGGTGTGCAGGACTGCGTTATCAGCTCTTCTTCGACGATCGAAGCCTCGACGGCGACCTCGCGGTCGACTTCGGCGGCGTCACCCTCGCAGTCGACCGGATGAGCGCTCCCTACGTGGAGGGTGCATCCATCGACTTCGTGGACACGATCGAGAAGCAGGGCTTCACGATCGACAACCCGAACGCGACCGGATCGTGCGCGTGCGGCGACTCGTTCAACTGAGCTGACTCGCTCTCGACTGTGACCGATACACGTATTCGTGTATCGGTCACAGTCGTGTCTGCTCGTCGGTCATCCAGAACTTCACTCCGAAAGGCCCTTCTTCGTGACTCTCGCGGTATCCGGCTCGATTGCAACCGACCATCTGATGCGCTTCCCCGGTCGGTTCGCCGAGCAGATCGTCGCCGATCAGCTCGCGAACATTTCGCTGAGCTTCCTGGTGGACGACCTGGTCATCCGTAAAGGGGGAGTGGGCGGAAACATCGCCTACGCACTCGGGGTCCTCGGCGGCTCTCCGCTCCTCGTCGGAGCCGTGGGGCCGGACTTCGCCGAGTATCGGACCTGGCTCGAAGAGCACGGAGTCGACTGCAGTGGCGTCAGTGTGTCTGCCACCGCGCACACAGCACGCTTCGTCTGCACCACCGACGAGGACATGGCGCAGATCGCGTCGTTCTATCCCGGTGCCATGAGCGAAGCCCGCGACATCTCCATCGACGCGCTGGCCGCGCAGCACGAGCTCGATCTCGTACTGATCGGGGCCAACGATCCGGAGGCAATGACCGCCCACACGGACCAGTGCCGCGCAGCAGGTGTTCCCTTTGCCGCCGACCCGTCCCAGCAACTCGCGCGACTCGACGCCGCACAGGCCACCGACCTGATCGACGGGGCGGCCTACCTGTTCACCAACGAATACGAATGGGCACTGCTCAAGCAGAAGACCGGGATGTCCGACGCCGATATCGCGGACAAGGTGGACCTGCGGGTCACCACGCTGGGCAAGCGGGGCGTGGACATCGTCGAAAAGGGCGGGAAGCACACCCACATCGGTGTCGTGCCCGAGACGAGCAAGGTCGATCCCACCGGAGTGGGCGACGGGTTCCGTGCCGGGTTCCTCACCGGCCACCTCGCCGGAGCGAGCATCGAACGAGCTGCTCAACTCGGTTCTCTGGTTGCCGTGCTGGTCCTCGAGACCACCGGAACGCAAGAATGGAGTCTGAACCGCGACGACGCGATCAAGCGCCTGAGCGCGGCGTACGGTGCCGAAGCCGGCGAGGAGATCGGCGCGTTGCTGCCCGCCTGAGATCGCCTTCTCTCAGCGGGATCAATGCGGCTTTGTTGCAATCTGAGCGACTGAAATCCACATTGATCCCGGGGGAGACGGGTGTACCAGTCAGATGTTGACCGGGTACTCCGGTTCGGCGATCTGCGGCACGATGCGCTTCTCCACGAAGATTCCGTGCCACACCATGAAGATCAGCAGCGTCCACAGGCGACGGCTGTGATCCGATTTGCCTGCCCGATGGTCGTCGAGCATGGCGACGATCGCGGCCTTGTTCAGCAGGTGATCGGTCTGTGACTCGGCGATCTGCTGGTGAGCCCAGTCGAAGAGTTCGGTACCGCGCAGCCAGTGGCGTAGTGGCACCGGAAAACCGAGCTTGGCGCGGTGCAGCACATGACCGGGAACGATGCCTTCCAGCGCCTGGCGCAGTGCGTACTTGGTAGTGCTCTTGGTGATCTTCTGCTCCAGCGGCAACTTCTCGGCAACCTTGTAGACCTCGGAATCGAGGAACGGGACGCGCAGCTCCAGGGAGTTCGCCATGGTGATCTTGTCGGCCTTGACCAGAATGTCACCACGCAGCCAGGTGAACAGGTCCAGATGCTGCATTCGAGCCACGGGATCCCACCCCTGAGACTGCGCGTAGATGGGTGCGGTGACGTCCTGATGCGTCCACTCCGACCGAAACTCGCGCAGGACGGATCGCAACTGTGCGTCGTTGAAGCTGCGCGCGTTGCCGTAGTACCGCTCCTCGAGGGTCATCGAACCCCGGTGCAGCAAACTCTTGCCGCGCGTGCCCTCGGGAATGCGCTCGCTCAACGACCCGGCTGCGCGGCGCAGGAACGCGGGCAGCGACTCGAACGGCTTCAACGACAGCGGCTCGCGGTAGATGGTGTAGCCGCCGAACAGTTCGTCCGCACCCTCTCCGGACAGCACGACCTTGACGTGTTTGCGGGCTTCTTTTGCAACGAAGTAGAGCGGTACGAGTGCAGGATCGGCAACCGGGTCGTCGAGATACCAGACGATCTCGGGAATGGACGCCGCGAACTCCTCCGGTCCGACCACTTTCACGATGTGCCGAGCACCTATCGCGGCTGCCGACTCCGCTGCGACGTCGACCTCGGAGTAACCCTCGCGCTCGAAGCCGGTCGTGAAGGTGATCAAGTTCGGATTGTGTCGAATCGCCAGTGCCGCGATGGCCGTGGAATCGATGCCGCCCGAGAGGAAGGAACCGACGGTCACGTCGGCACGCATGTGCTTGGCGACCGAATCTTCGAGCGCCTCGGCAATCTCTTGGTAGCGAGCCTTCTCGCTGCCGGGAGCGAAAGGCTTCACCGGGAACTTCGGTGTGAAGTATCGAGTGATCTTCGGCGGCGTACCGGGGGAGAGGGTGGCGTAGCAACCCGACTCGAGCCGCCTGATCCCCGCGTGCAGCGTCTCCGGTTCGGGGACGTACTGAAGCACGGTGTAGTGCTCGATGGCCCGCGGGTCGAGGTCGAGATCGACGCCCAGCAGCTCCATCAGTTCGAGAACGCTCTTCTTCTCACTGCCGAACGCGGTTCCACCCGGGCCCGTGGCGTAGAACAACGGCTTGATGCCGAAGGGATCGCGCGCGATGAACATCTCGCGCGTCTCGGTGTCCCAGATGGCGAAGGCGAACATTCCTCGCAGACGCTGCACGGCGGCAGCGCCCCAGTAGTGAAATGCCACGACGATCGACTCGCTGTCACCTTCGGTGGCAAATTCTGCACCGTGATCGCGCGCGAGCTCCGCACGCAACTCGAGGTAGTTGTAGATCTCGCCGTTGAACACCAGCGCGTACCGGTCGGGTGAACCGGGAGGTCCCCACCGCATCGGCTGATGCGAGTGTTCGATGTCGATGAACGAGAGTCGATTGAAGCCGTACACGACGTCGTCGTCGTGCCAGGTGCCACCGGGCTCGTCCGGGCCACGATGGCGCATGCAGTGAGTCGCCGAGCTCACCAGCTCGACGCCGGCGGCGGTCGTTCCGTGAGATGTCAGTACTCCGAGCAGTCCACACACAGCGTCTGCTACCTCTTCTCGCAGTTGGGGACAATGCCGGGGGCCGGATCTCCGCGTGTCGTCAGCGGGACGGTCGATCAGCAACCGAGTATGCCGCAGACACGCTCGAACCTAGGTAACGACCCAAGGGTGGCTCCGCGTCAGCTTTGGTCTACGCTGCGTAGTACTCGGGCATCTCCATGTGGAAGCCCTTATTCTCCAGTGGTGGGCAATCAGGAAGGCGTGAACGTGGCGCATAGTCGGATCCTTCGGCGAGCGGGGCTGACAGCATTTCTCGGTGTAGCCGCGTTGATGCTGTCGGGCTGTTCCATCAGCAGTGACAACGTACTCAATTTCGGTTTCGCCTCGGGCGTCACTCCGCAGGGACGACGCATCGGCGACCTGTGGACCTGGTCGGTCATCGCCGCCCTGGTCATGGGCATCGTCGTGTGGGTCTTGATCTTCTGGGTGGTGCTCTTCCACCGTAAGAAGAAGAGCTCCCCGGAGTTCCCGCGTCAGACCGCGTACAACGTTCCGCTCGAGCTGTTCTACACGGCGGTTCCGTTCGTGATCATCGCCGTGCTCTTCTACTTCACCGTCGTGGTGCAGAACTACGTCGACGAGAAGCAGGCAGATCCCGACGTCCAGGTCGACGTGACCGCATACCAGTGGAACTGGAAGTTCGGATACCGGACCATCGACCTCAAGGACGGTGCCGCCAAGTACGAGGGCACCGACGAAGAGGAGCAGGCCGCCGCAGAAGCCGCCGCAACTCCCGGCGAAGGCGCCGAGGGTAACGAGGACGGCGAGTTCGTGCCCGGCGCGATCCACGGTGCCATTCCCCAGGATCTGTCCTACCTGCACTACAACAAGATCGAAACGGTCGGTTCCAGCGCCGAGATTCCGGTGCTCGTCCTTCCCACCGGAAAGCGCATCGAATTCGTGCTGGCATCCTCGGACGTCATCCACGGCTTCTGGGTTCCGGAGTTCTTGTTCAAGCGTGACGTTCTCCCCAACCCCGAGGAGAACCATTCCGACAACGTGTTCCAGATCAGCGAAATCGAGCGCGAAGGTTCGTTCGTCGGTCGATGCACGGAGATGTGCGGCACGTTCCACTCGATGATGAACTTCGAGGTTCGCGCCGTGTCCCCGGACAAGTTCGAGCAGTACATCGAGCTGCGCAAGCCGTTGTCCGAGGGTGGCGAAGCGCTGACCAACGCGCAGGCACTGGAAGCCATCGGCGAGAGCCCGCTCGCGACCAGCACCTCGCCGTTCGAGACCGATCGCACCGTCCGTACCGCCACCGTCGCCGAAGGCAACTGACCAAGGAAGCATGCTGATATGAAAATCGAAGCGAAGATCTTCGAGATCCTCACGGTCTTCTTCCTCCTGGTCGGCATCGTGTATGCGCTGTTCACAGGATTGAGCCGAACTGGCGTCGAGTGGGCAGGCGTCACGGCGATCTTCCTGTCGGTCGGCCTGACGCTGATCGTCGGAACGTACTTCCGATTCGTAGCTCGACGGCTCGACACTCGGCCCGAAGACTTCGACGACGCCGAGGTAAGTGACGGTGCAGGCGACCTGGGCTTCTTCAGCCCCGGCAGCTTCTGGCCGTTCGTGCTGGCCGTGGCGGCGTCGATCACCGCTCTGGGCTTTGCCTTCTTCCAGCCCTGGTTGATCGCCTTGGGCGTCGTGTGCGTCATCGCCTCGGCCGCTGGATTGGTCTTCGAGTACCACATCGGTGCCGAACGCCACTGACCTGTAGACACCCGAAAAGGGCCCCGATCGTTCACGAGAGCGATCGGGGCCCTTTTCTGTGCTAGGACGTGCACACCGGGGACATCGCTCGAGTGCAGGGGCATTCCGACCGGGTCAGCCGGCGGGGTCGAGTGCTTTTCGGCCAGAACTGTGGCGAGCTGACCGATGCGTTCGCGAGCTGCGGCTGGTGTGAGTGCTTCGATCAGGAGCCCTCCATGCCTGCACCGAACCTGTTCTTGATCGGCGTCCGGGAGACCCAGGCCGCCACCGCCTTCTACAGCGACCTGTTCGAGATCGAACCGACCTTCACGAGTCCCCACTATGTTGCTTTCGACGTTGCCCCCGGTGTACTGCTCGCGTTGTGGACGGGCTACGCCGAGCACTCTGTACCGAGCACACCCCGCATGAGCGAGATCGGACTCATGGTGCCCGGCCCCTCGGAGGCAGTCGACGACATATTCACCGATTGGGTCGCGAAAGGAGTTGCCGTAGTGCAGAAGCCACACGACGCCGTCTTCGGCCGCACTTTCGTGATCGCGGACCCCGACGGCAACCTCATCAGGGTCTCGCCGATCGACTGTGAAGCACCACGCCTACCTACTGCGGGCCGGTGAGAGACCGGCCGCACCCCATGGGCTGGTCTTTCGTCATGGACTGGAACGCATGAACGTCCCGGAAGACCACGGCGCGGATCCGAACCAGTCAGGACGCGTCTGCCTCCCGCAGGGTCGACGACGCATCCGTCGTGGATTCGAGCAGTGCATCGAGTGAGATCTCCAACGCACTGCACAGTGCGGCGACGGTAAAGAATGCCGGGGTTGCGATACGCCCGGTTTCGATTTTTCTGAGAGTTTCGACGGAGATGCCGGCGGCGTCGGAAACCTCGGTCATGGTCCGGTTGCCCCGGAAACGACGCAAGGCTGTGCCCAAGCGAGCACCACGCGCGAGTTCACCGGGACTGAGTGGGATACGGACCATACACCGATACTAATACCGGTCGAGACCGACCGGGCCGATGCTCGTCACCGATGGGTCTGCAGGCTACCGGCAGGTGAGTGCCGGCTCCGACTCGAGCATTACCGCGCTCTGAATCGGCAGTCCTCGGGCGGGGGAGGGGAGTGGAGCCTGTGTGAGTTGCGGCCTCCGTTCACAGGACTCCCGCGGACCGATGGAGATCCAGCCGGATCGTCTCCGGACATGTGTCGAGCGGGTAGCACCGCCACCACACGAAGAAGGGCGGCACCGTTGCCGGTGCCGCCCTTCAGCGGAATGCGTTGTCAGGACTCAGTGATCGCGATCGCTGTCCTGACGACCCGAAGAAATCGAGGTGTCTTCGTGCCCGTTGGCATGGCCGTTGCCGTTGCCGTTGGCGTGGCCATTGGAATGACCGTTGCCGTTGGCGTGACCGTTGCCGTTCGTATGGCCGTTGCCGTTGGCGTGACCGTTGCCGTTCGAGTGGCCATTGCCCAGAATGCCCGCCTGGTAGTTGCGAAGCATTGCCAGCTGCTCGTGCTCGCCCTTGTGGAGTGCATCCTCGAGGGCCTTGCTCTGCGCAACGGGGTCCGGGGTGAACAGTGAACCCGAGCCGGGCTTGCCGGCAGAACCGAGCTTGTTCATCTTCTTGGGGACCGCTGCACCCTGGTAATCGAGCGGGATCGGGTGACCGTGATCGTCGACCGGTCCGAGCGGCTGGTGGATTTCCACGTACTGGCCGTGCGGGAGTCGCTTGATGATTCCGGTTTCGATGCCGTGCTCGAGGACTGCCCGGTCGCTGCGCTGTAGGCCGATGCAGAACCGGTACGCGACGAAGTATGCGATCGGCGGAGCAATGAGCACTCCGATTCGACCGATCCACGTCATCGCATTGAGCGAGATGTCGAACTTGTACGCGATCAGGTCGTTGACGCACGAGAGCGTCAGAACGACGTAGAAGGCGATGGACATTGCGCCGATTGCAGTACGGACCGGCACGTCGCGGGGACGCTGCAGCAGGTTGTGGTGTGCGTTGTCTCCGGTGAGACGCTTCTCGATCCACGGGTAGGCAATCATCACGGTGAAGACGAGGCCCATGATCACGGCCACCCAGAAGACTGCAGGAATCGTGTAGCGACCAGCGATGTAGATGTCCCATGCCGGCCACAGACGCGCCAGGCCGTCGGTCCACATCATGTAGAAGTCGGGCTGAGAACCTGCGGAGACCTGAGACGGGTTGTACGGTCCGAGCGCCCAGATCGGGTTGATCTGCAGCAGTCCGCCCATGGCGGCGATCACGCCGAACGTCACGGCGAAGAACGCGCCGGACTTGACGGCGAAGACCGGGAGGATACGAACGCCGACGACGTTGGTTTCCGTACGACCGGGTCCGGGGAACTGCGTGTGCTTCTGGTACCAGACCAAAGCCAGGTGAGCTGCGATCAGCGCCAGGATGATGGCCGGCAGCAGCAGCACGTGCGCCACGTACAGGCGAGGAATGATGATCGTGCCGGGGAAGTCCCCGTCGAAGATCAACCAGTGCATCCAGGTGCCGACGATCGGGATGCTCATCGTGATTCCGGAGAACGCGGCGCGGAGGCCGGTGCCCGAGAGCAGATCGTCGGGGAGCGAGTATCCGAAGAAGCCCTCGAACATCGCCAGGATCAGCAGCAGGCAGCCGATGACCCAGTTGGCCTCACGAGGACGACGGAACGCACCGGTGAAGAAGATGCGCATCATGTGCACGATGATCGACGCGGCGAACATCAGTGCTGCCCAGTGGTGGATCTGGCGCATGAACAGACCGCCGCGCACCTCGAACGAGATGTCGAGTGCTGTCGCGTAGGCACGCGACATGGTCACGCCGTTCAGCGGGGTGTACGCGCCCTGGTAGACGACCTCGCTGAGCGAAGGATCGAAGAACAGGGTGAGGAAGACGCCGGAGATCAGCAGGATCACGAAGCTGTACAGCGCGATCTCACCGAGCAGGAACGACCAGTGGGTAGGGAACACCTTGTTGATCTGGCGGCGCAAACCTGGTGCCAAGTGGTAACGACTGTCTACGTCGTCCGCCTGCTTGGCGGCGAGGGTTTGCAGTGAAGGACTCATGAATCACGCTCCGGTCGACGTTCCCAGAAGGCGGGACCCAGTGCTTCGTGGAAGTCGTGCTGTGCCACTAGGTAACCCTCCTCGTTGACTGTGATGGGAAGCTGAGGCAGCGCGCGCGCAGCCGGTCCGAAGATCGGCTTGCCGTACTCGAGCGCGTTGAACTGCGACTGATGGCAAGGGCAGAGAATGCGGTTGGTCTGCTGCTCGAACAACGATGTCGGGCAACCCAGGTGCGTGCAGATCTTGGAGTAGGCGTAGTAATCGCCGTAGTTGTAGCTCTCCTGGCCCTTGCGCTTGATGACCGTGCTTGCGTCGTCGGGACGCAAACGGATGAGCATGACTGCGTTACGGATACCGCGGAGTGACATGAGCAGGTCGTGCTCGCTCTCGCGGTCCGCCTCGCGGAACGGGAAGACAGTTTCCATGGCACCAGCGTCCAAGTCCTCGGGCCGTACGAGAACAACATCTTCCGGTCGCCCGGTGTCTCGTCGGAGGTAGATCGTCTCTCCATCGTAGCGAGGCGTCCAGCCGGATACCCACAACGGAGAATCTTCGCCCTTGGCCCACGGATTCTTGATGAGGCCGCCGAGGGGGAGCAGTGCCATGACGCCGAGAGCGCCGCCGCCGAACAGAAGCGAACGCTTGATGACCTTGCGTCGTCCGATGGTCGACGTGTCGAGCGAATCGCCCAGCTCGGCGACCAGCGTCCTGCGGTCCGTTTCCGACGAGCTTCCGTCGTGGCGGTCCTGGATGGAGACCTCTTCGGGAATGAACTTCTTGGTGAACTGCACGGCACCGACGCCGACGGCGAGGATCGCAAGACCCATCGTTCCGCCGATCAGCGGCGTGTACAGCGAGTACAGGTTGTAGTTGTCGTCACCGATGCCCGCGTACTGCCAAGGCCAGAAGAGGTAGACGCCGATGAACGCGACTGCCGACAGGCCGGCGATGGCAAACCAGATCGCCACGCTGCGCTCTGCGCGCTTCTCGGCGCGAGTACCTTCCACAGCCCAGCGATTACGACGGAATGCGACATCCACACCGTCGAGATTGGTGCCGAGTTCGACCAACTCGTCCCGGCTGAGCGCTGCCAACTCCTCGTCGGTGTACTTCTTGTCGGGATTCACACCCCCGGCATTGGTGCCGTCGGTGTTGTCGGCGTCCTTACGGCCGGAATCGCCGTCGCTCATGATCTAGCTCCGATCCACAATGTTGCGCCGACGACAGCGGCGATTCCGACAACCCACAGGGCGATCATCTCGGTACCGGGACCGAAGCCACCGAGACCCCAGCCGCCTGCGGCCTTGGTTTCCTGGGCCGACTTGACGTAGGCGATGATGTCCGACTTCTCCTCGATCGTCAGCTGACGGTCGGAGAACTTGGGCATGTTCTGCGGACCGGTGACCATCGCGGTGTAGATCTCCTGCTCGTTGGCAGGCCCGAGGTCCGGCGCGAACTTGCCCGACGACAGTGCGCCGCCCTGGCCGGTGAAGTTGTGGCAGGACGCGCAGTTCAAGCGGAACAGCTCGCTGCCTCGGGCGATGTCGTCGCCGCGAAGTGACTCCTGCGCCACCTCACCGTTCTCGTCGAGAATGACCGTCGGGCCGCCGCCGTTGGCCTGGATGTAAGCACCGAGCGCGTCGATCTGCTTGTCGTCGAACTTCGGCGGCTTGCGCAGTGCCTGCGCCTCGTTGCGAACAGCCGGCATACGGCCACTCGACACCTGGAAGTAGACGGCAGCTTCACCGACACCGATGAGACTCGGTCCGCGATCCTGAACACCCTGCAAATTGGCACCGTGGCACGTCACGCACGACGTGTCGTAAAGCTGCTTGCCTTCGCGGATCAGCGCCGCCGAATCGGTATCGGCTGTTGCAACCTGGGGTGTAGGCGTCAGGGCCGACGCGAGGAAACCCGCGCTCAGAAGGCCCATCATCAGAACGAGTGCACCGGTGACGCGTCGACGCGTCTTACGCTTGCGTCGCGCCTTCGAGGCCGAAGTGTCGTCGGTTGCTGCTGGGGGAGATGTACTCATCTTCTATCCCTTGTCGTGTCGGGACGGGCCGAACGTCGGGGGCTGAATCCGTTCGCTCGATATCTGTGGCTTGCTGACTGTCACTAGCGGATGAAGTAAATCGTCGCGAAGAGGGCAATCCAGACGATGTCGACGAAGTGCCAGTAATACGAAACGACGATGGCGGCGGTGGCCTGCGCGGGCGTGAACTTGCTGACCAGGGTTCTGGTGATCAGGAAGACGAAGGCGATGAGTCCGCCGATCACGTGCAAACCGTGGAAGCCGGTCGTGATGTAGAAGACCGAGCCGTACACGCTGCTCGAGAGCGTCGTGCCCTCGTGGACCAGGTGGTAGTACTCGTATCCCTGACCGGCGACGAAGAACGCGCCCATGGCCAGGGTGACGATGTACCACCGACGAAGCCCGAACACGTCGCCACGCTCGGCAGCGAACACGCCCAGCTGGCAGGTGAACGAAGAAGCGATCAGCACGGCCGTCACCGGAACAGCTAACCCGAGGTTCAGCTCGGTCGGCTCCGGCGGCCAGTTTCCATTCGCCTGCGCGCGTGCGACGAAGTACATCGCAAACAGCCCGGCGAAGAACATGAGTTCACTCGACAGCCACACGATCGTGCCGACGCTGACCATATTGGGACGGTTCAGCGAGTGCACGCGTTGGGTGATTGCCGATCCTTGAGTCCCTACAGCGCTCGTCACAGAAAGAAGTATGACCCGTCGTAGTACGGAAGGCATATCCGGGTCCGGTCTTGGCGCGTCGCGGAGGAACGATTCCGAGCGCGCCCTTGTTCCCGCGCTGGTGGAAGGGCCTGTACGGGCCGGTAGGGTCCAGTCGTGCAAGGCTGGCCTCATGGCAAAGAGCAGTGCAGGTGGGTGGTTTCGGCGGTTGTTCTCGCGGTCGACCGCGGAACGTCTGGACCCCACGCGCGAAGATCTGGTGGTAGTGGCGAGCTGCTTCGACGACGCGCGGGCGTGCTCCGCCGTTCTCGACGAGGCGGCGAACACAGAACCCACCTGGATCGAGTCCTCCGAGGTGCTGTTGCGGCATCACCTCGTGCTGCCCGCGCACGAAGTCGACGATGCGGCAGCCGTCGCGGCGCAGGATGCGTACGAGGTCGGTCCGCAGGTCGAACTACCGGACGACACCGGGTATCGGCCGCAAGTCGATGACGGTGTCGCTGTGGTCCTGCAGCGGGTACAGGTGCTCGACGCGTTGCACTGTTCGCAGGAGAGGTCTCGGATGGCGGGTCTCGCGCAACGGCGTGGGGGAGCGGTACTGGGGTGGGATGCGCTGCAGCCCGCCTCACCCGCCGACACGTCTGACTAAGCTTCCACCGCACCGCGCGCATCGACAGCAGAAGGGCACGGCACATCCACCATGACCGCAGGGACCAGTGACGAGCAGCCGCGAACGTGGCGTCGAATCCTCGGAGCGTTGACCACGCACGCCGACCTGTCGAGCGCCGATACCGGCTGGGTGATGGACGAGATCATGTCCGACAACGCCACAGCCGCTCAGATCGCTGCCTTCGGGGTGGCACTGAAGATGAAGGGCCCCACTCCCGCGGAACTGGAGGGTCTCGCCGACTCCATGCTCTCGCACGCATTTCTGGTCGAGACCGACCGTGACGCGGTGGACGTCGTCGGAACCGGCGGCGATGGTGCGGACACGGTGAACATCTCCACGATGGCCGCGATCGTCGTCGCTGCCAGCGGAATACGCGTCGTCAAACACGGTAACCGTGCAGCGTCGTCCAAGAGTGGTACGACCGATGTGCTCGAGGCGCTGGGCGTGCGGGTCACCCTGGGGCCCGCCGGGGTGGCGTCGAGCGTCGAGCAGGTTGGGATCGGATTCTGCTTCGCGCCGATCCACCACCCCGCACTTCGGTTCTCCGGTCCGGCGCGCAAGGAGATCGGCATTCCGACGATCTTCAATGTGCTGGGCCCCTTGACCAACCCGGGCCGCCCACGCGCCGGACTGATCGGCTGCGCATTCGAGAATCTGGTGCCCGTCGTCGCCGGCGTGTTCGCTCGACGCGGTAGTTCGGTTCTCGTCGTCCGTGGCGACGACGGGCTCGACGAAATCACCCTGTCCACCACGACCACCGTGCACGTGGTGTCCAACGGGACCGTCACCGTCGACTCGATCGACCCGGCCGATTACGGAATCGCTCGGGCACCCATCGAGGCCCTCCGAGGCGGGGACGCGAATTTCAATGCAGCAGTGGCACATCGCGTGTTCGCAGGCGAACACGGACCCGTCCGTGACGCCGTGCTACTCAACGCCGCCGCGGCCATGGCCGCGCATCGAGGAGTCTCGGGAAACCTGCACGAGCAAATCGAAGCCGGATTGGCAACTGCGGCAACGGTTGTCGACAACGGTTCCGCGGCCCGCCTGCTTGCCGACTGGGCACGCTGCACCACCGCGCTGGCCGACTGAATCACACCGAACTACTCGCCGATCGAGAATCCTGCATCGACGTCGGCACTCGAATACGACTGAAACGCAATGTGAGTCGTCGTACTGCGAACACCACGAACACGATTGATGTGCTTGGTGATGACCTCGGCTATCGACGCATGATCACGCACCTTGACGATGGCAATCAGATCGACGTCGCCGGCGCACGAGTACACCTCCGACACACCGTCCACATCGGCAACGGCCTGCGCCGTCTCCGGAATCAGATCGGCCTCGGCGTCGATCAAGACGATGGCATTGATCATCTGTGCTCCTCACGCATCTCCGGGCTCACACATGACGCGAGCTCGACCCAACCGAGACAACACTAGTTGCTCGGCCGACTCCACTCTCGCTTCATCGGTCGTTCCGCGGGCTCCACTCCTGCCTCGTCGGTCGTTCCGCGGGCTCCACTCCTGCCTCATCGGTCGTTCCGCGGGCTCCACTCCTGCCGCGTTGCTTCTCGGGCCGTTCGACACCACTCCTCCCACGAACCCGCAGACCGAGCAGGGCTGCAGTAGCCACTGCTGGTGCGAACGATGCGCACTCCGTCCGTATGGAGCCACGACGCGATCAGGCCCACCTCTTCCGGCGGCGCACCGCGAAGTGGCGTCGCATCGGGCATCACCGTCTCGGCCGACGCCGTGATCGCATCGACGACGGGCATCGGGTGCACCCCTCGCGGTGCGACGGCCGCCCCGGCCAAGCGGCCGAAGCGCACCACCATCAGCTCCCAACCACCGTCGGCCGTCCGCCTGGCCGCCACGAGCTCGGCGATGGCCGCAACGGCGGCCGCCCGGTGCATCCTGCGGAGCACGTTCACCGTCACCGCGATTCGATCGCGGAGACGCGCGGCTGTCTCGAACAGTTCACGGTCCGCGAGTTCGGCGACGCGGCGTCGCATCGCGAACAGCAGCTCGTCGTCGTGTCCACACACGAACGCCAGAAATTTCGCCGGGGCACCCGAGTACTCCTCGGCCGTCAGGGGCCCGGAGAACGCCGCTGGGCAGCCACCGACGTCCGTCGCGGTGCACTCGTCACCGTGTCGAACCGCGCGGCCCAACCGGCGGGTGCATGTACGAAGTCGACAGAATTCTGCGGCGAGGGCGGAGGCCTCCGCCGCGTCCGCCCGAACAGCGAACGGTCCGAGGCTGTTGGGTGCGGGAGTGCGCACGATCGACAGACGCGGAAACGCTTCGTCGGTGAGGGTGACCCACCACCCTTTGCGGGGAAACTTCGATCGGCGGTTGTAAGGCGGGACGTGAGCCGAGAGCAGCCGTAATTCGCGGACTCCTGCCTCGAGTGCGTGCGCACATTCGACGTGGTCCACGCGAGTGGCGAGCGAGACCATCTCCTTCATTCGCCCACGTGTCTCGGAACCGGTGAAGTAGTTGCGCACCCGACGCTTGAGGTTGTTCGAGGTCCCTACGTACAGGACCTCGTCCGACGGTCCTCGGAAGAGGTAGACGCCGGGTGTATCGGGCAGGTGTGCGGCCAGGCCGCGTTTGGCTCGTTGCCCCGCCGACACCGCAGGGAGGTAGTCGACCAGTTCCGCGTAACTGTGTACGCCTTGGTTGCCCACTCGTTCGATCAGGCCGTGCAACACGTCCACCGTGGCACGCGCGTCGTCCAATGCTCGGTGAGTCGGCCGAGTGCTGGATCTGAACAACGTCGACAGGGCGGACAGTTTCACCGAGGGTGCCTCGTCGCGCGTGAGCACTCGCCGGGCGAGTTTGACCGTGCAGAGCACCTGGAAGCGGGGCCAGGCTATATCGAGTCGACTCGCTGCGGCCTTGAGAAATCCCGTGTCGAACCCGGCGTTGTGTGCCACCAGTACCGATCCGCGAGCGAACTCGAGAAAGCCGGGGAGAACGCGTTCGATGCGGGGAGCCCCGATCAGCATCGCCGTCGTGATGCCGGTCAACTCGACGATGTACGGCGGGATCGATCTGCCCGGGTCGACGAGGGTAGCGAATTCGCCGATGATCTCGCCGCCTCTGACCTTGACTGCCCCGATTTCGGTGATCGCCTCCGTGTCAGCGCTGCCACCAGTGGTTTCGAGGTCGACGACGACGAACGTGGTGGCGTGAAGCGGGGTGTCGAGTTCGTCGAACGTCAGCTGGATCGGCAGGCTCACTGCGACGACGTTAGGGCCGACCTCCGACAAGAACGCCGAACACGGCGTCGGAGGGCATCGTGTCGGTCGGTGCCGATTGTCGAGTCGCGGAACCTGTCGGTGGCTGGCGCTACCTTTCGTTCGATCGGCCGATTACACCGTCCGACGCGACAAAGAGACAAGGATCACAATGATCATCGACTGCAGTGACTGCCTGGTTCGTGACATCGCCTGCGCCGACTGCGTTGTGACGGTGCTTCTGGGGGCTCCCGGGATGCCCGCGAGATCGGATGGGCAATGGGTCGGTTCACCGTCTCGTATCACCCTCGAGCAGGAAGAACTCGGTGCCATGGGAGTGCTCGCCGACGTCGGTATGGTGCCCGCGCTCAAGCTCGTCGTGAACGACGACGGCACCGCGGATGTTCCCCTGTTATCGACTCGTGACACACCGGGCGATCAACGCGCCGGGTAGCGAGAACATGGCCGAATTCGGTCCGTTCGGCGCGTTGGGGTCGACACAGGGGTATGCCATTTCGTAACCTTCCTGAGACCTTGCGGAGTCTTGCCAGTCCAAACCGGAGTGGCGTCGCAAGTCACCGCCTAATCGATCACTCGCGAGAGTGTTCGTACCGGGAACCCGATATTTACTGGGGTGAATCCCGCCGAGTCACCGATGGTGGCCGGTGGGTAGGGCTGCTCTTCCCAGCCCGAACCCGTCAGCTAACTCGGTCGGCGGACGAGTGGAAGAAACGGAGCACCATCTTTCGTGGCGTCACAACTTTCCAACCGAACATTGCGGCGAGCTCTCGTAGCCGGAGCGCTCACGGCAGGCGTGGTGATTCTCCCCGCTGCACCGGCAATGGCGGCCCCAGTCACCATCCCCGGCGTCGGAACCTTCGAGATTCCTGACATCCCGGGTCTCCCTCCCCTCAACATTCCGGGCATGCCCGCTCCGGGTGCGCCCCTTGCCCCGCAGGTCACCCCGGCTGCCAAGGCCGTCCAGGCGGCGGAGTCCAAGATCGGCGCTCCGTACGTGTACGGCGCATCGGGTCCGGATTCGTTCGACTGCTCGGGCCTGATCCAGTGGGCCTACAAGCAGGCCGGCGTCAGCCTGCCCCGTACGAGCTACGACCAGGCAGCCGCGGGCACCCCGGTCTCGCGTGACAGCCTGATGCCCGGCGACGTCGTCTCGTTCTACGGCGGCTCGCACTCGGGTATGTACATCGGCGACGGCAACGTCGTGCACGCATCCACGTCCGGCGTGCCGGTCAAGGTTGCTCCCGTGGACTCCATGCCGTTCGACGGTGCTCGACGCTACTGAGCCGAGCGCTCCGACCGGAGTTGTGTACCGACCGACAGGGTCGATCCGTTTCGACGGTTCGGCCCTGTTGTCGTTTCCAGGGACGGTTTCCGGGCGACACGCCGGTACGGTGGACAGCAGAGCGTCCAGTTCGTAATCTGATCGAGACCTCTCCGACGTTTGGTTTGTGATCTGTCACGTGCAGACTGCGTCGATTTCGGACCGTGTTCACGTCCGCGCCCAGCTGAGCATGGGTATCGTTCGGTTCCGGTCACTTTTTCCAACCGCCACTCCAGCTGGAATGGCATATGTCAGGACGGAGAGTCGCTTTCCGTGGCGATATCGAGAACCACCCGAGTTCTACGACTAGTAGGTAGCTCGGTGACCACAGCCGTTGCGGCCGCATGCATCATGGTGGTGCCGATCACGACGGCGAGCGCCGATCCGGGGTTCGGCTCGGCTTCCGACGCGCAGGCGAAGCTGGCGGAGCTGTCCCGGGAGTCGGAACAGACCAACGAGTCGCTGCACAACGCGCAGATCGATCTCGACGCTCGGGCTCGCGAGCAGCTCGATGCGCAGACCGCCGTCGATGCCAGTCGGGCGGCCCTCGACGCCGCCCAGTCGCAGCTGGCGCAGCTCAAACCCGCCATGGACAAGGTGGCCAATGTCAACTACCAGGGCGCTCGCACCAACCGGTTGTTCGCGGTCATGGTCAGCGACTCCCCGCAACAGTTGCTCGACCAAATGTCGGCCCTCGATGTCATTTCCGCCGAGACAGCCGGCCAGGTAGCTCGGTTCCAGCAGGCCAGCGCGGATGCATCCGCGGCAGAGCAGGCCGCCGCGACCGCCGCAGAACAGGCCAGAGTCGCCGCCGAGCAGGCCAAAGCGGTCAGCGACGATCTGCAGGCGAAGCAGAGTGAACTTCAGGGCCAGATCGCCGAAGTCATGGCCGCGTACAGCGCGCTTTCCTCGTCCGAGCAGCTGGCCCTCGCGGGATCGGCGCTTCCCGAAGGTTTCGACCCCTCCACGATTCTGAAGAACTTGACGCCGGGCTCCGGTTCCAGCGCGTTGCAAGCCGGTCTCACACAGATCGGCAAGCCGTACGTCTGGGGAGCGACCGGCCCCGACGGTTTCGACTGCTCCGGGTTGGTCGTCTGGGCCTACAAGCAGGTCGGAAAGACGTTGCCGCGGTCGAGTCAGGCTCAGGCTGCCGGCGGAACTCCCGTCGATCAGAAGGATCTGCAGCCGGGAGACGTCGTTCTGTTCTACCCGGACGCATCACACGTCGGTATCTACGCCGGTAACGGCAACGTTCTGCATGCCTCCACCTTCGGGGTTCCGGTGAAGGTCCAGTCGATGGCGTCGTTCCCGTTCTACGGGGCCCGTCGGTACTGACTGTGCCGCGAACGACGACTGACGCCTGAATGAGCGGTACGGAACGGCCGTCCGTTGTCCACGCGCTCACCGCGTCGGGGCGGGCGCGATGGGCGGCAGTCCTGGTCGTTCTGGCAGTGGCGTCGACGCTGCTGTGGGTTCATCGTCACGACGGTCCTGCATCGGGAGCGGCGACATCGAGCGCATCGACTTCGTCCGATCCGTCGGCCTCGCAGAATCCGCCGACGTACGACGAGCAGCGCCGCGCCGAAGTGACCGAGCTGCTCGAGCGCTGGGCGGCTGCCCTCCGTTCCGGCGACGAATCGGCGCTGCGTGGGTTACTCGACCCCCTCGCGGATCCGACGTTCGTGGATGCGCAGGTTCGCCGGGCGACTGTCGTTCCGACGGTTCCTTTCTCGGACTTCGACTACGAGATCGGTGACGAACCCGAGACCCCCGTGCCGTCGTCGATTGCCGAGCAGCTGGATGCCACCGATGTGTGGGCTCCACCGGTGTACCTGCGATATGCCGTGCAGGGCCCGGATGCCTCGCCGACCCGTCGGCCGGTTTCGCTGGTGGTCGCCGAACGCGACGGCCAGTGGCGACTGGTCGACGACGCAGACTTGCCGACCTACCGTCGCCACACCTGGCGCGGGCCGTGGGATTTCGGGCCCGTGACGGTGCGCTCGGTCGCCACTGCATCCGGCACGTCGGTGGTGTTGGGACATCCCGACCGTGAGCAGTTCGTGGCAGATGTGGCCGCCGAGCTGCCCGCGGCGACCGCTGCGGTCACCGACTTCTGGGGGGCCGACTGGGCCCGGGACGGACTGGTGTTCGTCAGTTCGACGGCCGAGGAGTTCGACGAATCGACGGGGTCCTCGCCCTCGACGGACGTGGCCGCAGTGACCGTGTCCGACGCCGTGGCCGGTGGGTCGCGTCCGACGGGTCAGCGCGTGGTGTTCGGTCCCGATGCCGCGTCGCGGCTGACTCCGTTCACTCTTCGTTCGGTGCTTCGGCACGAGTTGACGCATGTGGCGGCGCGGGCGAAGACGGCGGAAGGCACCGCGTTGTGGGTGGCGGAGGGTTTCGCCGACTACTCCGGGTATCGCAGTTCCGGTGCCGACTTCCGGCAGCTGGCACCTACTCTGGCATCGATCGTGGCTGCCGGTGGCCCGCCGACCGTGTTGCCGAAAGACGAGGATTTCGGTGCAGGCGGCACCCGCTCCAACGTGGCCTACGAGTCAGCCTGGTCGGTCTTCGCGTTCGTGGCCGACCGGTACGGCGAGTCCACGTTGCGCAGGTTCTACGAGGCGCTGGCGGCCGGACCCGGGTCGGACGGAGTCGTCGACGCGGCGATCACCTCGGTCCTGAGTCTGAGCCGAACCCGGTTCGTCGCGGAGTGGGGCAACTGGGTGGCCGCTCGGTCACGCTGATGCGGACGTGCGCGTCGTCGACACGAGCTGTCCGATCGGGAGCGCTACGGTTGTCGTCATGCGTCGTACTCTTCTGGTGACGAACGACTTTCCGCCCCGGCCGGGCGGAATCCAGTCCTACTTGCACAGCTTCGCCTCGCAGTTGCCCGCCGACGAGCTCGTGGTCTACGCGCCGCGGTGGCGTGGTGATTCGCACGTGAAGTTCGATGCGAAACAACCCTTCGAGGTCATCAGGCATCCGACCACGTTGATGCTGCCGACTCCGTTGGTGGCTCGCCGCGCAGCGCGCATCGTGAAAACCCGAGGGTGCGACTCGGTGTGGTTCGGTGCCGCGGCCCCGTTGGCGGTGATGTCGTCACACCTGCGCAAAGCCGGGGCGGATCGCATCGTGGCGAGCACGCACGGCCACGAGGTGGGGTGGTCGATGGTGCCCGGTGGTCGCGCGACGCTGCGCACCATCGGAGAGAACACCGATGTGGTGACCTACGTGAGCAAGTACACGCGGAGCCGATTCAGCTCGGCGTTCGGGGCGTCGGCGGCACTCGAGCATCTGCCGCCGGGGGTCGACACCGATCGCTTCGTGCCCGACGATGCCGCGAGGACGGAGCTACGTGCTCGGTACGGCCTCGGTGACCGACCGACGGTTCTGTGTCTGTCGCGGCTGGTGCCGCGCAAGGGCCAGGACTTCCTGATCCGGGCGCTACCGGAGATCCGGCGCGCGGTGGACGGGGCGGTTCTGGTGATCGTCGGCGGCGGTCCGTACGAGAACACGTTGCGCGAACTCGTTCGCTCCACCGGGATGGAGCAGCACGTGGTGTTCACCGGGACGGTGCCGTCGGCGGAACTGGCTGCCCATCACACGATCGCCGACGTGTTCGCGATGCCGAGCCGCACCCGAGGCGCGGGCCTCGACGTCGAGGGGCTCGGAATCGTCTACCTCGAGGCGTCGGCCTGTGGCGTTCCGGTGGTTGCCGGGATGTCGGGAGGCGCTCCGGAAGCTGTGCAGCACAACAAGACCGGGCTCGTCGTCGACGGGACTTCGGTGTCGTCCATCGCCGACGCGATCGTGACGATCCTGTCCGATCGAACACTGGCGACGCAGATGGGCAACGCCGGTCGGGCATGGGTCGACGCGGAATGGCGCTGGGACGTGCTGACGGAGAAACTGCGGTCACTGATCTGACCGGGCGGGCCGCTCGCACCACGGCTCACGCCACGCGTGTCACCTCGCGTAGATCGCCTCGATCTCGTCGGCGTACGCCTTGGTGATGACATTGCGCTTGAGCTTCATCGTCGGCGTCAATTCGCCGCTCTCCTCCGAGAAGTCGTGGGGGAGCAGGCGGTACTTCTTGATGGATTCCGCGTGCGAGACCGACTTGTTGGCGTCGGCGACGGCGGCGTCGATCTCGGCGACGAGATCGGGGTCGGCCTGCAGATCCGCTGCGGTGGCGTCGGAGTCCTTGCCGTGTGCGGACTTCCACTTGTCGAACGCATCCGGATCGAGGGTGATGAGGGCACCGATGAAGGGCTTCTGGTCACCGACCACCACGGCCTGACTGATCAGTGCTCCGGCACGAAGGTGATCTTCGAGGCCCGCGGGGGAGACGTTCTTGCCGCCGGCGGTGACGATCAGTTCCTTCTTGCGGCCGGAGATCGTGATGTATCCCTCCTCGTCGACGGATCCGAGATCGCCGGTGCGGAACCACCCGTCGTCGAGGGATTCCGCGGTCGCCTTCTCGTTTCGCCAATATCCGTCGAACACAACGGGTCCGCGTAGTTGGATCTCACCGTCGCCGGCGATGCGGACGGTGTTCCCGGGTAGCGGGCGTCCGACACTGCCCACACGTTGGAATCCGATGGTGTTCACCGCGAACGCCGCAGTGGTTTCGGTCAGGCCGTAGCCCTCGTAGATGGTCACGCCGATGCCGCGGTAGAAGTGGCCGAGTCGCGCTCCCAGTGGTGCGCCGCCCGAGATGGCAAGTTCGCACTTGCCGCCGAGAGCGGTCCGCAGCTTCGCATAGACCAGCTTGTCGAACACGAAATGCTTGGCGCGCAACACGATCGACGGGCCACCGGAATCCTGCGCCTGGCTCCACGCCACTGCGCACTCGGTCGCGAGATCGAAGATCTTGCCCTTGCCGTCGCTGTGTGCCTTCTGCTTCGCAGTGTTGAAGACCTTCTCGAACACGCGCGGCACGGACAGAATGAAGTCCGGTCGAAATGTCCCGAAGGTCGCGACCAGGTTGGGAATGTCGTTGGTGTGGCCGAGGGTGACTCCGGCATCGAACGACGCGATACTCACCGCGCGAGCGAGGACGTGCGCCATCGGAAGGAACATCAACGTACTGCGGCCCTGTGTCAGAAGAGCTTTCAACGACGTCTGGCGAATGCCGCGAGATTCCGCAAGGAGGTTCGCATGCGTCAATTGCACACCTTTGGGGCGGCCGGTAGTGCCCGAGGTGTAGATCAACGTGGCCGGATCGGACGAGCGAAGTGTCGAGACTCGTTCGTGCACAACGTCTTCGGAGACGTCCGCGCCGTTGTCGATCAGAGCCTGCACTCCGCCCGTGCCGGAAGCGTTGTCGATCACGAACGTTCGACGTACCGACGGCGCCGCAGCTACGACGGCTTCTGTCTCCCGTACGTGCGCGTCGTTCTCGAGGACCAACAGAACCGGCTCGGCGTCTTCGAGAATCCACTCGACCTGGCCCGCCGACGACGTCTCGTAGATCGGCACGGTCACTCCGCCCGCGGCCCAGATCGCGTAGTCGATGACCGACCACTCGAATCGCGTGGACGACATGAGCGCGACGCGATCGCCCTGCTCGATACCTGCCGCGACGAGGCCCCTGGCCACGTCGACGACCAGTCGCTCGAATTCTGCGGCGCCGACATCGGTCCATCGGCCGTCGTCGAGCCGACGGAACACCACGGCATCCGGCGACGTCCGAGCGCGGGCGAAGACGCTGTCGACAGCCGAGTCGGTGTCCGCGATGTCGTACTCGGCGGAAACAGTGAACTCGCGCACGGGATTACCTCCGGATCGAACGGGATGGAGAAAGTCGATAGCTCGGCTTCACAGATACTCTAGACCCGGGGCGCACGGTCCCGAATGCGCCTCGGCGGTCCTGGTCTCGGACCCGATATGTGAAGCTCTGACGATGAGCAGTATTCAAGTTGCGGATCAGACATTCGTGGCAGCGCCCGGTGCGGCGGTGGCGCAGGCGTTCGTCTCGCCGGAGCGATGGCGGCGGTGGTGGCCGGACCTGTCGCTGACCGTGACCGAGGATCGCGGCGAGAAGGGCATTCGGTGGTCGGTCCGCGGCGGCGTCGTCGGAACGATGGAGCTGTGGCTCGAGCCCGCACTCGACGGCGTGATCGTCCACTACTTCCTGCACGCCGAGCCGGCCTCACCAAGTGAGTCGGCCACCGAGCAGCATGCGCGTCGGGTGGCCGGCCGCGCCATGACCTTCGAGCTGAAGCGGGAGCTCGAGGCCGGGAGGTCAGCGGGCGAGGCACCCCACCACGTAGCGTCGAGTTCAGCTCCCGAATGAACCGCGCGGTACGGTCGGCCGGTTCGCGTTGTGCGTCGGCGGTTCGATCGTGTGAGATAGGCCTGCCGCGGGTTGCACAGCAGGCAGCGAACGAAGCGGATCGAAGTACCCGAGAGGAAGCGGACCAGTAGTCATGGCGGAGAAAACCCAGAGGTCGATCGTCGTCGAAGCCCCACCGAGTCGGGTCATGGACGTCATCGCCGATTTCGACGCGTATCCCACGTGGGTATCCGCCGCGAAGTCCGTCGAGGTCCTCGAAGTCGGTGCGGACGGACGGGGAAAGCGGGTCAAGTTCGTGCTCGACGCCGGAATGGTGAAAGACACGTACGAACTCGAGTACGACTGGGCCGCGGACGGCAATTCGGTGTCGTGGAATCTCGTCTCGGGCGAAATGCAGAAATCTCAGAACGGGTCGTACTCGCTGCGTGAGACCGGCAACGGCACCGACGTGACGTACGAGCTCACGGTCGATCTGAACATTCCGATGATCGGCCTGTTCAAGCGCAAAGCAGAGAAGGTCATCACCGACACTGCGCTCAAGGAATTGAAGAAGCGGGTCGAAGGCTGACCGACGCTCGCCCCGAACCCCGCACCACGGTATCGCTGTTCATCGGCAAAGGTGGCGCGGGGAAGACCACCCTGGCGTCTGCGTCGGGTCTTGCGCTCGCGGCCTCGGGCCAAGAGGTGCTGATCGCCTCCCTCGACCAGGCGCACTCGCTCCGCGACGCCCTCGGCGCAGACGGTGACACCGACCAGGACTCGGGCATCGGAGCGGTCGCTCCGAACCTGGACGTCGTCGAGATCGATACCTCGCGGCTGCTCGAAGAGCGATACCGCGGTTTGGGTTCGATGCTGTCGGTGGCCTCGGCAGGCCACGAACACGGCGTGAGTTTCGGCGCGATCGAGCCGGAGGAGCTGATGGGGTTCCCGGGTATCGAGGAGCTGTTGGGATTGCACGAGGTGTCCCGGCTCGTCGACGAAGGTCGTTGGGACACAGTGATAGTCGATCTTCCGGCATCGGGGGATGCGCTGCGAACACTGCAGCTGCCCGACACCGTCTCGTCCTATTTCGAGCGCGTGTGGCCGCGCCACGATCGCATGGTCGCCGGCACCGGAACCGACGTGCGGCTCACGCTCGTGGTGGCCATGATCGAGCGGATCCTCGGACAGATCGAATCGGTCCGGGCGCTGATCACCGATCCCGACCGGACAGGGGCAACCGTGGTCCTGACCCCCGAGCACCTGTCCATCGTCGACGCCGAACGCACGCTCTCCGCAGCGGCTCTGTTCGGCGTTCGCGTCGACCGACTGCTGGTGAACCGGATGCTCCCGGCCCTCAATTCCTCGTCGATCGGTCTGGTAGGAGCTCATCCTGCGGTGTTCTGGTTCGAGCGATGGCGGGCCGCGCAGCTCGACGCCGTGGCCGAACTCCGACGACGCGTCGGCTCGGTTCCGATCGTGGAGGTGGAGCACTGTGAAGTGGAACCGGTAGGGTTGGGCCCCTTGCAGGATGTGGCCGAGCACCTGGCACCGCCCCTCGAACGACGTGCGTCGAGCCCGGCCGGTCGACCGTCGGTCGAACTCGAGTCGGGGAGCGGACTCGAATCCGTGTACGCGATGAGAATGCTTCTGCCGGTAGTCGATTCGACCACCTTGGGTCTGGGGCGAGTGGAGGACGACTTGATAGTGAGTGCCGACGGTAGGCGGCGACGCGTCACGTTGGCGTCGGTGTTGCGTCGGTGTATCGCCGATTCTGCGGAACTCGACGGCCCGTTCCTGGTGGTGCGTTTCCGACCCGACCCCGATGTGTGGCCGCTGTGAGCGGCCGAGCCATGACCGGAAGAGCAATGACCGGAAGAGCTGTGAGCGGAGAGACGCTGTGACGGCCGGGCATTCGGAGTTGGGCGCGGACCTGCTGGCGTTGGCCGACACCGTCCTGACACGTCTCGAGCCCATCCTGCGCCGAGTTGCCGAGACACAGCAGGACCGCGATCAGCAGGGCTGCAGCTGGTGCCCGGTGTGTGCGCTCGCGGCGTTGGTGCGCGGTGAACGGCACGATCTCGTCGAACTCGTTGCCTCGGAAGGGGCCGTCGTCGTCGCACTGCTGCGTCAGTTGTTGATCGACCACACCGCGCCGGGCACCGAACACGCCGCTGGGGGTAGTAGCGAGTCCAGCACCGAGTCGACAGCGTCCGCTGCCGACCGGGTCGACGCCGCCGCGGACGTGTCGGAGGACACCTCTGCGCCGTCCGTTCGTCGACCGGCGTTCGTACCGATTACCGTTCGGGTCAAGGAGTGACCATCGCCGTGGGGGGACGGCCGAGGAAGGCATGAACGAATGAAGCGTCATCATCAGCGATTGACGGTCGGGATCGACGTGGGCGGCACGAGCCTGCGCGCCTCGGTTGTCGACGCGGACGGTCAGGTGCTCGACTCGACCGCAGCACCCACGCCCCACACTGCTCGTGCACTCGAGCGGGGTCTCGACCGCGCCGTGCAGGAGCTGGCCGGCCGACACGACATCGCTGCCGTCGGTCTGGCGGTGGCGGGTTTCATCGATTCCGACCGCACGACGGTCCGGTTCGCCCCGCACCTGCCGTGGGTCGACACGCCGGTCGCAACCGAGATGAGCGAACGCATCGGACTACCGGTGCTGCTCGAACACGACGCCAACTCCGCCGCGTGGGCGGAATACCGATTCGGAGCGGCATCGGGTGGCCGCAACGTGGTGATGGTGGCTATCGGAACGGGAATCGGCGCGGCGCTGCTGATCGACGGCCGAATCTATCGAGGGAGCCACGGGGTGGCACCCGAACTCGGTCACATTCAGGTGGTGCCCGACGGACGAGCGTGTCCCTGCGGCAAACGCGGGTGCTGGGAACGGTATTGCAGCGGTACCGCACTGGTGGATACGGCGGTGGAGTTGTTGGCCGCAGACCCGTCGTCCTCGACGAGGTTGGCGCGCGAGGTCTTCCTCGATCCCGGCTCGTTGACCGGGCGTCGGATCGCGAGCGCCGCGCACGACGGCGACTCGATCGGCCGACGCACCATGGAGGATTTCGCACACTGGCTCGGCGTCGGACTCTCGATGGTCAGCGATGTGTACGACCCCGACCTGATCGTGTTGGCCGGCGGTGTGGCCACTTCGTCGAGCCAATTCCTCGCTCGTGCCACGGACAAGTACGCCGAGCTCGTCACCGGCGCGGGCCATCGCCCGCTGGCACGGATTCGCAGCACCGAACTGGGCGAGGCCGCGGGGATGATCGGTGCGGCCGAGCTCGCGCGAGCACAGTTCGTCACCACCGCACGATGACGGTCCGGACCGACGCCGTGTGATGTCGCACGACGACTGCTCGTCGATGTGGCTGGTGTCATAAACCCTGGGTACAGTTCACTACGCGGCACGGTTCGAGAACGCACGGCCGCAGTCGGTTCGCCCCGCGCGAGCCGGCACACCAACGATTGCCGACCATGATCAGGGAGCACGTCAATGTGGTACTGGCTGTTCAAATACATCATCGTGGGGCCCCTGCTCATTGCCCTGGGTCGGCCCACGATCGAGGGTGCGGAGAACATTCCGACGCACGGCCCGGTGATCCTGGCCAGCAACCACAAAGCGGTTCTCGATTCGTTCTATCTTCCGCTCAAGACCCCGCGGCGCATCACCTTCCTCGCCAAGAGTGAGTACTTCACCGGCTCGGGTCTCAAGGGTGCGTTCCAGAAGTGGTTCTTCACCGCGGTGGGTCAGGTGCCCATCGACCGCACCGGAGCCGACGCGGCACAGGACGCACTGAACGCCGGTGCCCGCGTGATCGAAGCCGGCAAGGTGCTCGGTATCTACCCCGAAGGCACCCGGTCGCCCGACGGGCGGCTCTACAAGGGCAAGACCGGAATGGCGCGCCTGGCATTGCAGACCGGCGTTCAGGTGGTGCCGGTCGCCATGATCGGCACCGAGAAGATGAACCCGATCGGTTCGCGCGTGTGGCGTCCGGCAAAGGTCACCATTCGCGTCGGCAAGCCCATCGACTTCTCCCGGTTCGAGGGAATGGCAGGTAACCGATTCGTCGAGCGCGCCGTCACCGACGAGGTGATGTACGACCTGATGCTGCTCTCGGGCCAGGAATACGTCGACGTGTACGCGGCCTCGCTGAAGAAGGTTGCGACACCCGAAGATTCGGCTCCGTCCGCGCGCCGTATCCCCGACTCGAAGGCCAGCTGACGACGGCGGTCAGTGAACCGCGGTGTCGGTTTCCTTCGGGGTGACCCGAGGCGAGAGTTTCACGGCCGCGACGGCGACCACAGAGGCCAGAGCCCACCACACGTAGGCGGATGCGGCGAACTGATCGACCAACGGCCAGTCGAGTCCACTCCATCGACCTTCACCGAGTTTCCAGTGCGGTGCGTACACCATGATCGCTAGTCCGACGGCAACCAGAGCGAGTAGCAGTGCGCTTCGACGGCGGTATCCGACGGTGGCCAGCACCAACGCGAACGGTACTGCCCACACCCAGTGGTGTGACCAGGAGACCGGCGAGACCAACAGGCCGAACATCGCGTTCACGGTCAGCGCCAGGGCGACCTCACCGGCGGCGAACGCTTTGCGCATCGCGATTCCCGCCACGAGCAGTACCCCTACCGACAGCGCGATCCACAGAATCGAACGGGGGAGCTCGTCCATTCCGAGGCGGGCCAGCACACCTGTGATGGACTGATTCGCCGGGTACCCCGGTCCGCCGATCCGATCGGAATCGATGATCGTCTCGGTCCAGTACTTCACCGAGTCCGACCACGTGAGCGCAAACCCGATCGCCGTGAACACCGCGAAGCTCAGTGCCGATACCACCGCAGCGCGAAAGTCCTTGCGCAGCAAGAAGAACAAGACGAAAACTGCGGGAGTGAGTTTGACGGCGGCGACCAGACCGATCAGCACACCCCGAGGCCACGGAGTCTTCTTCGGCAAGCAGTCGAGCGCGACGAACATCATCAGAACGATGTTGATCTGCCCGTAGTTCAACGTGGACGTGACCGGCTCCAGTACGAGGACGGACACCGCGAACACCGCGCCTGCACTCCACCACACGAGCGTGCGAGGGCGAACCCCCAACGAGATCAGCGTGAGCACAACGGTCGCCAGCAACGCGAGCATGGACAACGATGTCACCGTCATCGATGCGGCGTACAGCGAGACCTTCGAGAGCGGGCTGAACAGAGCGGCAGCAATCGGGGGATAAGTGAACGGCAACGTGGTACCGGTCGCGATGGGAGGAAGCTGGCCGTACAGATCCCCGCCCCGAGCGAACACCTCGCCGCCGAGCCGATAGACATCGAGATCCAGTCGGTAATGCTCACCCAACGTTCGCAGCCCGGGAAACCCGTTGAGATGGAAGAGCACACCGACCGCCGAGGCGACGACAACGACGACCCTGCTCGACGCCACCGCCCAACGCGGCCACCGGCGTCGCGTCGGGCCGGCAGGCTCCGATGCTTCGGCGACCGGACGGTTGGTGTCGGACGAAGTCACAACGTTCCCTTTCAGGGCTTGTTCGGCTCGGTTCTGCGGTGTGTGGGGGACGTGCCGGGGCACGCGCTAGGGTGAGCCGCGTGCGCTACTTCTACGACACAGAGTTCATCGAGGATGGTCGCACAATCGAGTTGGTCTCGATCGGTGTGGTGTCGGAGGACGGTCGCGAGTTCTATGCGGTGTCCTCCGAGTTCGACCCCGAGCGGGCGGGCCGGTGGGTCCGGCGCAACGTCTTACCCAAGCTGCCACCGTACTCGTCGGCGTTGTGGATGAGCCGATCCCGAATTCGCGACGAACTGCTCGAATTCCTCGTACCGCACTACGGTGCCGAGGTCGAATTGTGGGCATGGGTGGCGGCGTACGACCACGTGGCGCTCTGCCAGCTGTGGGGATCGATGACCGAGTTGCCGCGTTCCCTGCCTCGATTCACCCGTGAGCTCCGTCAGCACTGGGAGGATCGCGGCAGTCCCGAGCTTCCCTCGGTGCCCGACGACGCCCACGATGCCCTGGCCGACGCGCGCCACAATCTGGCCAAGTTCCAGGCGATCGAGGAGTACTCGTACCGCGGTTGAACACCCGTTGTCCTGCGGCGACGGCGGTACGAATATCCTGTAACGGTGAACTGGACTGTCGACGTACCCATCGATCGCTTGCCCGACCTGCCGCCGCTGTCTCCGACGCTGCGCACTCGATTGGACGACGCGTTGGCCAAGCCGGCTGCGCAGCAGCCGCAGTGGGATCCCGAGCAGGCCGGCGAGATGCGCAAGGTGCTCGAGAGCGTTCCGCCGATCACCGTCGCAGGTGAGGTCGAGGCGCTGTCGGACAAGCTCGCTGCCGTCGCCCGCGGTGAGGCGTTCCTGCTTCAGGGTGGCGACTGCGCCGAGACGTTCGTCGACAACACCGAACCGCACATCAAGGGCAACATTCGCACGCTGCTGCAGATGGCCGTCGTACTCACCTACGGGGCGAGCATGCCGGTGGTCAAGGTCGCGCGCATCGCCGGCCAGTACGCCAAGCCTCGCTCGTCGAACATCGATGCGCTCGGCCTGCAGTCCTACCGCGGCGACATGATCAACTCGCTGGTGGCCGACGAGAGCGTGCGCGGCCACGATCCGTCACGGCTGGTGCGCGCTTACGCCAACGCGAGTGCGGCCATGAACCTGGTTCGGGCACTGACCGGAGCCGGGATGGCCGACCTGCACAAGGTGCACGACTGGAACCGTGAATTCGTCGCGCAGTCACCCGCCGGAGCCCGCTACGAGGCGCTGGCCGGGGAGATCGACCGCGGCCTGCGGTTCATGGATGCCTGTGGCGTCTCCGACCCCAATCTGCACACCGCCCAGATCTTCGCGAGCCACGAAGCACTCGTACTCGACTACGAGCGCGCGATGCTGCGGCTCGACAACACCGACGATCACCCCAAGCTCTACGATCTGTCGGCTCACTTCCTGTGGATCGGCGACCGCACTCGCCAGCTCGACGGCGCGCACATCGCGCTCGCCGAACTGATCTCGAACCCGATCGGGCTGAAGATCGGACCCACCACGACCCCCGAGATGGCCGTCGAATACGTCGAGCGCCTCGATCCGACCAACAAGCCGGGCCGCCTGACGCTGATCTCACGCATGGGCAACGGCAAGGTTCGCGACATCCTGCCTGCCATCATCGAGAAGGTGCAGGCCACCGGACACCAGGTGATCTGGCAGTGCGACCCGATGCACGGCAACACGCACGAGGCGTCCACCGGATACAAGACCCGGCATTTCGACCGCATCGTCGACGAGGTGCAGGGCTTCTTCGAGGTGCACAACGGCCTCGGCACCCACCCGGGCGGAATCCACGTCGAGCTGACCGGTGACGACGTCACCGAATGCCTCGGCGGAGCCCAGGACATCTCTGATCTCGACCTGGCCGGGCGCTACGAAACTGCCTGCGACCCGAGACTGAACACTCAGCAGAGCATCGAGCTGGCATTCCTCGTCGCCGAGATGCTTCGCGGCTGATCGCCGGCACCGCCCTGGTGGCTCAGGGCAGCCGGCGGTCAGGGCCGCCGGGGGTCAGGGCAGTGAGACGACCATGACCTCGGAGTCCGGTTCCACCCGTGAACCGGCTCCGGGGCTCTGGGAGATGACCAACGAGCCGTCCGTGTCGACCACCTGACGAACATCGATCGTCAGTCCCAGCGAGTCCAGAGTCGTGCGTGCGGATCCCACCGAACGGCCGAGGAGCGACGGCACGGTGACCGCGGTAGACACGTCGAGGACGGCGGTGGTGCCGGACTTGACGGTTTGGCCGGCCTTCGGGTTCGTGCCGATCGCTTTTCCGCCGTCGGTGTCCTCGTCGAACGTCTCGCGGACCTCGTCGACGGTGATGCCGACCGATTCGAGAGTCGTCCGTGCCTGATCGACGCTCTGTCCGCGGACGTCGGGAACCTGTACCGGCGGTGCACCTTTGCTGCGCAGCACGGTGACCGCGGCACCGGTGTTCAACACCGTTCCCGGCGGGGGATCGAGCGCCGCAACGCCGCCGATCGGCGCGGTGGTGCTGAATGCCTCGCCGCCGTCGACCGGGGTGAAGGTTCTCTCGCGCAATTGCTGCTGCATGTCTTCGACGGAGGCGTCGGAGTCGATGGAGGGGACGGTCGGGCTGCCCAGTGAGACGAGCAGGAACACGGTGTCGCCCTTGGCGATTCGGGAACCACCGACGGGGTCGGTGCCGATGAGCAGATCGGTCGAGACGGTGTCGGAGTACGTTCCCCGAACCGTTGCTTCCAAGCCCGACGCTTCGATCGCGCTCGTGGCACCGGTGGTGTCGAGACCGTCGACCATCGGAACTGCGGTGTATCGGCCCGAGCCCATCCACCAGCCGCCGAAACCGACCAATACGGCCAACAGTGCAACGACCACCAACCAGACGACGATGGCCCGCCGGGACCGTTGGCGATCGGCGGCGAAATCGGGAAATTCGTAGTGTCGCCGGCCCAAGGGTGCCGCCGGCTGCGGGTCGTCCGGTTGCGGTTCGTACTCGATTTCGCGGGATGTGGGTGACGTGACCACTCGGGTGTGGTGCATGCCGTCGGGCGGTGGTACCGGGGGAGCGCTCTGCACCACCTGGGTGCGGGTGGGCGGCTGTCGATCGCCGGCGACTGTCGTCGGTGCGCCCGCAGCCGCCGAGCTCAGGTGCTGTGCCGAACGCTGGGGAGCGGGCACCCGGTACGCGGGAAGTGCCAGCGCCGACGCGGCAGTGCGCAGCGCGCGGGCCATGTCGTCGGCGTTGCGGTATCGGTGTTCCCGGTCGCGGACGGTGGCGTGTTGGACCACGTCGTCGAACTGTGGTGGCACGCCTGCGATGAGGGTCGAGGGGAGCGGAACGTCGTTGTCGATGCGCTGGTAGGCGATGGACAGGGATGTGTCGCCGGTGAACGGGGTGCGTCCGGTGAGCAGCTCGAACAGTACGACTCCGACGCCGTAGACGTCGCTGCTCGCGGACGCGGAGCCGGTGGTGACCTGTTCGGGAGACAGATACGCGGCCGTGCCCAGAATCACACTGCTCGAGGTGACGGTGGAGGCGGCGACGGCTCGGACCAGCCCGAAGTCGGCGATCTTGACGTCTCCGTCGTCGCTGATCAGGATGTTCTCCGGTTTGATGTCTCGGTGCACCAGACCGGCGCGGTGTGCGACGGCGAGAGCCTCGAGCACGGGGCGAACCACGGCGACTGCGGCGTGCGGCGGCATGGGCCCGCGCTCCCGCAGCAGCTCGCGCAACGTTCCGCCCTCGACGAGCTCCATGACCAGGAATGCGTGATCGCCGTCCCGCCCGTGGTCGTACACGGCCACCAGACCGGGGTGGCTCAGCCTGGCCACCGCGCGTGCCTCGAACTCGAATCGCTGAACGAACTGCGGGTCCTCGGCGAACTTCGGATCCATGATCTTCACCGCGACAGGTCGGTCGAGCCTGGTGTCGAGTCCGCGGTAGACCGTCGACATTCCGCCCCGTGCGATCGGTGCGTCTATTCGATATCGACGATCGAGCATCGAACCCGGTATCACCGAACCTCCCCTCGTCGTCCTCGATGTGTCCGCTCGAAATCCGGACGCCTGACGACGATGGTATCGGCGCCGTGGGAGCTCACCGACGATCGTGGTTCGTGTCTTCGGTCTCCGTGGCGGGCCGCGTCACTTTTGAAGTCTGGACGCCGGACCCGTTAACGTTACCCGCGTGAGTGCCATTCCCTACGCCGACGACGTGCTCGATCCGTCGGTTTCTCTGCTGCAGTTCGCCGACGTCGCCAAGATCCTGGACGTCCCCAAGACGCGCGTCGAGCAGCTCGTGCGGGATCGTCAGCTGTTGGCTCTCAAGCGTTCCCGCGTCCCCGGCGTGCCCGAGCAGTTCTTCGACACGACCAAGGGCGAAATCGTCAAGGGTCTGCCCGGCCTGCTGGCGGTGCTGCACGACGGCGGCTACGAGGACGAAGAAATTCTGCGGTGGTTGTTCGCCGAGGACGACAGTCTGCCCGGCACCCCGGTCGCAGCGTTGCACGGTGACCTGATGCGCGAAGTGATCAGACGCGCTCAGGCAATGGCCTTCTAGCAGCTGGAACAGCGGTTGTCAGCGGACCGTGGCGCGCTTCCAGCCGGTGACGGCGAACTGCGGTAGCGCGACGCGTGCGCGCGTCCACTGCGGCACGGTCGCGCGCTGGGAGAGCACCCGGTAGCCCTGCGCTTCGACCTCGTCGAGAATGCGGCCGTACAGAATGGACGCCGTTCGCATGGACGGACGCACTCGCGGATCCAACATGTCGATCCCGGCGTCCGACGTCCGGTAGATCGACCGGGTGACGGCGATCGAGTGGGCGAGGGCGCGGGTGACTCTGGCATCGACCGAGCCGGTGGTCCGGCACCACCGCAACAGATCCTCGTCGACCCCGAAGGCCGCCAATTCGTCGGTCGGGAGATAGATGCGGTCGCGGTCGAGGTCCTCACCCATGTCGCGGATGAAGTTGGTCAGCTGGAACGCCTCGCCCAACGCCGCAGCCGAGGGCTCGGCCTCGGCTCGCGGCACCACCGTTCCGAGGATCGGCAACATCTGCAGTCCGATGACTGCGGCCGATCCGTACATGTACTCGTTCAACTGCTCCATCGTTCGGTACCGCGAGACGAACATCGCGCTGCCCGGGATGTCCATGCGCATCGAATGCATGAACGCGAAGAAGTAGTCGTGGGGAATCTCGTACCGAGCGACCGTGTCGCACAATGCGCTCAACACCTGATCGGATGTGCTGTCGGACAGAGGTTTTCCGGCCAAGGCGTCGCGCACCCGGGATTCGATGATGTCGAGTTCGACGATTCTGCGGGCGTTCAGTTCGTCCGAACCGACCGCGATGTCGGTGCCTTCGAGGTCGACGATGTCGTCGACCATCCGAGCGAAACCGTACAGAGCGTGCACGGCTGCGCGCTTGTCGACGGGCAACAGCCTGGTTGCCAGAAAATAGGTCTTGCCGTGCTGGGCGTTCAGTTCGCGGCAGATGCGATACGCCTCGTGCAGAGCAGGATCGATGTCGGTCAGTTCTCTCGATACGCGGGCACTCATGGCGCGGGACCTCACGGTGTGGCGTCGTCTTCGGTGGAGACGGTCGCGGTCTTGGGGGCGTTGGGTACGGCACGGTGTTCCCGGGAGCGGTCCGATCGCAAACGCAACGGGTCGACTCGGGTCAGCGCCAGCGCGGCAACGACTGCAGCGAAAACTGCGAGGGCCACGTGCACGAACGTGTACAGGCCGATGGATCCGTCGGGTTGGAACACCAGCATCAGCCAGGTCGACAGGCCGGTGAGAACCATCAGCGTTCGGCGGGACAACGCAAAGCCGGCCGCAATCGCCAACGGCCACGAGTAGTACCAGGGCAGCGCGGCGGGGGAGAGAACGACAGTGGCGACGAGAGCGATCAGGATGCCCTTGACCGCGTCCCGCTCGGATCGGCGGCCCAACCACCACGCCCCGGCCAGGATGACCACCAAGGCGATCGCGCACAGCAGCCGGGTGACGTCGAGAACCGGTCCGAGACGCAGATCGAGGAACCACGAGGTGCTGACGGTCACCAGATGCGCGAGGATCGTCGGCAGTGACAGCCAGTTGATGATTTTCGCCGAGCCGGACAACGCCGTGAGCCAGCCGATGCCGACTCCGGCGATCACGGACGCGACGGCGAACACCGCGACGAAGACGGCCGCTCCGATGCCCGCGGTCTTCGTGAACGCCAGAATCGGTGCAGGCGGTGTGCGGCCTTCCTCGCGCGCCTTGTCGCGGAGGTGCAGCATCCAGATCCACACCAGGAACGGCAGAGCGAGACCGGCAGTTGCCTTGATGGCCACGGCGATCGCCACCAGCGCGATGCCGGCCACGTGGCGACGCTCGAGCGCGAGCACGATGCCCGCGGTCATCAGGCCGACCATGAGCAACTCGTTGTGCACTCCGCCGATGAGGTGGATCAGCACCAGGGGATTGAGCACGGCGAGCCACACCGCCGTCGTGGCGCGCCCGCCCAGATGGGTGGCCAGTCGCGGGACGGCCCACATCATCAGAGCGAGCCCGGGAAGCATGGTCAGGCGGAGCAGCATGGTTCCGGCGATCACATTGTCGCCGGTCAGGCTGGTGATGCCGCGACCGAGGAGCAGGAACAGCGGCCCGTACGGGGCAGTGGTCGTGGTCCACACGTTGCTGACGTTGTCGAGCAGGATTCCCGGATTGGCAACGGGCCCAACGGCATACGGGTCGAAGCCGTCCCGTAGCAACGCACCTTGAGCGAGGTACGAGTAAGCGTCGCGGCTGAACATCGGCACCGACAGCAGCAACGGTGCCGTCCATGCGGGCACGATCCACCGGAGCTCGCCCACCGTGGTGCGGCCGTGCAGCGTGGCTCGGCCGAGCCTGACCCAGGCGGTGATCATCAACAGCACACCGGCCCAGACGATGACGGTCGACAGCACGAAGCCGTGGCCGAATCGCAGCCACGACAGATGCATCTCTTCGAGTAGAGGGTCACGACGGCGCACGCTGCCCGCGCCGAATCCACCGAACATGATGCAGACCGCACCGAGAACCCCGAGGATCGCTGCTTTGCCCTCGGGACTTCGCAGGAAGTTTCCGGTGGTCGTCAGTCTCGACGGATGCCGCGCAGGCACCGGTGCAGACCCGTCCGACGAGCGCCCTTCGGAGGTGGAGTGCGACGAAACCGAAGACATTGCCGCCTGCTCCTCCTCTGCTGCGAGTCGTGTGTGTCGAGATGTGGCTCCGCGCCGACGCGTTCTCGCTGTCGGCCGAAGGATCATGGTCGCAGCAAAGATCGCGACCGGCAAACGATCGCGCTCAGCTTAGTTGGTCGACGCAGTCGATCGGACGAACCTACCGCCCTCGCGGCCCTGTCACTCGTTCTGCCGCCAGCTTGCCCGAGACCAAGACGGTCGGCACGCCCACACCGGGAGTGGTTCCGGAGCCGGCGAGAACCACGTTGTCGAGGCCGGCGACCATGTTCTTTCTCCGGAAAGGCCCGGTCTGCCGGAAGACGTGCGCGGACGAGAACGGCGAGCCCGACAACATGCCTTTGTCCGCCCACGTCTGCGGTGTGTCGATGTGATCGAGCACGAAAGCGTCGGCGAGTCCGGTGTATCCGCGGCCCTCCAGCGTCGCCAGAATCTCTCGGAGGTAGGGCTGAGCCAGTTCGGTCCAGGCGAGGGGAGCGCTGTCGAGGTTGGGGCACGGGGCGAGGATCGAGACCGGCTCGCTGCGGACCCCGTCGCGCACGACCTCGAGGCCCGAATCGCTCACCGACGGCCGCGTGATCAGCAGTGACGGATCGGCCATCAGAGATCCTTTGCCGGAGCGGGCGGTGATCCGGCGGAAGGTCTCGGCCCATTCGTCACCGAAGTCGATGGTGTGGTGCGCCCGCGCAGGCCACGACGCCGTGAGTTCGACCGGAACCGTTCCGTGGGCCACGACGGCGGACGGCGACACGACGCCGTACCCATTGCGCCTGCCTTTCTTCGACACCGAGGCGCGATCGAGCAGGCGATCGACGACGGGCAAGTCGGCGGTGAGAATCAATGCGTCGCAAGCGATTCGACGTCCCTCGGCGGTGAGGACGGCATCGGCACGGCCGCGGTCGACGGTGATGTCGACGATGTCGGTGCCCAGTTCGAGCGTGCCGCCCGCCGTCACGAACGCGTCGGCCATGGCCCGGCCGATAGCCGCCATGCCTCCCTCGGGGAAGAACACCCCGAGGGAGGTGTCCATGTGTGCGATCGCACCGTAGACGGCCAGCGCCTTCTGCGGTGCCATGCCGGCGTAGAGGGCCTGGAACGTGAACACTCGGCGCAGACGGGTGTCCTTCAGGAAACGATCGACCCGTGGCCCGAGGCGACCGAAGCCGCCCAGCTTCGTCAGCGTTGCGGTATCGGTGATCGCGGCCTTGGATCCCACGAGGTCCAGCGGCGAATCGAAGTTCGAGTCGATGAAGCGGTCGAATTCGGCGTCGAAGATGTCGGCGAGCCAGCGCCGAAGATCGCGGTAGCCCTGCGCCTCGGCCGTACCGCAGGTCCGCTCGACCTCGGCGGCCATTGCCTCCGGGTCCGAGTAGACGTCGATGGACGTGCCGTCGGCGTACCGCGTGTGGTACGACGGCGACAGGGACGTCAGCCGAATCGGCGGCGTCGTGGACTCGAAGTCGGCACCCACGGCGGCCAACGCTTCGAGCACCAGGTTCGGCATCGTGAGTACGCTCGCACCGTTGTCGATGTCGTAGAGATGCGTTCCGTCGGAGTCGGTCACCGGATACACCCCCACGCGGCCGCCCACGGTGTCGTCGCGCTCGACGATCGTGACCTTCTTGCCTGCGCCCAGCAGGTGGAGCCCCGCGGCCAGGCCGGCCAATCCAGCTCCCACGACGACGACCGAGTCGGTGCGGCCGGGAACGGTTCGGATCGTAGACATGACGCTCTCTTTCAGTACTGCCGTTGGATGGCGGCGGTGGCCATGGCACGAAGGTGTTCGGCGGCGATCGGATCGATGGAACTGTCGTCCAGCGCGGCAACGGCCCGGGTGCCCAGTTCGTCGATCTGCCGTTCGACGGCCTCGACGGCGCCCAGTTCGGTGAGTATCGATCGGATGTCGGCGACCTCGCTCTCGCTGAGCTCGGTACCGAGACTGGCTCGAATCTTCGCCGCGTGATCGGGACGGCTCGCGTCCGCTTGCTGCAAGGCGACGGCGATGAGCACCGTGCGCTTGCCCTCGGTGATGTCGTCACCCGACGGTTTGCCGGTGATCTCCGGGTCGCCGAACACGCCGAGCAGGTCGTCGCGCAGCTGGAAGGCAATGCCGATGTCGGCACCGAAGCTGCGGTACGCCGCAGTCAGCGGTTCGCCGGCCCCGGCAAGAACGGCCCCGAGGTGCAGAGGGCGTTCGACCGTGTAAGCGGCGGTCTTGTACCGGTTGACGCGCATGGCTGCCGCGACGCTCTCGTCCGTCCCGGCTTCGGCCTCGATGTCGAGGAGTTGACCGCCGAGCACCTCGGTACGCATCGCGGACCACACGGGCTGCGCCCGCCGTGCCGCGTCCGTGTCGATGCCCGACTCGCGCAGCATGTCGTCGGCCCAGCACAGCGCCAGGTCGCCGACGAGAACGGCTGCGGAGACCCCGAAGTGATCTGCCGAGCCCGACCACCCCGCATCGCGATGTCGCTGAGCGAAGCCGACATGCACGGTCGGGAAGCCTCGGCGGGTGCGGGACGAGTCGATGATGTCGTCGTGGATCAATGCGCAGGCCTGGATCAACTCGAGGGCCGAGCACGCACGCAGTACTGCGTCGGCGCGGTCCCCGGTGGGCTCACCGCCCGCGCCGAGCCACGCGGTCCACGCGAATGCCGGGCGCATGCGCTTGCCGCCGCGTAGTACGAACGCCTCGAGGTCGGCCACTGCGGCCGGGTAGCCACCGCCGACGCTGTCGACGACCGCACGACGCGAGGCGAAGAACTCCGCGAGCTTCGCATCGACGGAATCCCGTAGCGACGTCGCATTCACGGACACAGAGTTGGTGGGCGCGGACAGGTCTCCGGACAGGACGATCCTCCAAGGTCTTCGTGGGAAAGACGCGTTACAGTCCCACAGTAATAGGCACCCGAACCCGGCACCGACGAGCAGCGAACTACGCCGTCGGGGGATGCCCAGCGGGCCGGCGGCGCAGCGCAACCTATGATCTTCGGGTGAGCGAAGATTCCGTCAGGGGGCGGTCGAGCCGAGGATTCGTGACGAGGACGCCGTCGATCGTCGACCGATTGCGGACCGAACCCGAAGCGAGGATCCCGTTCTCGGTGGAGTTCTCGCCCCCGCGCGACGAGGCTGCCGAGGCCAGGTTGTGGCGAGCAGTGCGAGAGTTCGAGCAACTCCAGCCCGCGTTCGTGTCGATGACGTACGGCGCAGGTGGTTCCACCCGCGATCGAACGGTGCGCGTCACCGGTCAGATCGCCGAGGAGACGACTCTGCTGCCAGTGGCGCATCTCACTGCCGTGTCGCACAGTGTCGCCGAGTTGCGCTCGATGGTCGGGTCGTACGCCGACCGCGGCATCACCAACATCCTCGTTCTTCGCGGTGACCCCCCGGGAGATCCACTCGGCGAGTGGGAGAAGCATCCCGAGGGAGTCGAGTACGCGGAAGAGCTGGTGCGTATGGTCCGCGAACTGGGCGACTTTCACGTCGGAGTGGCGTCGTTCCCGGAAGGCCATCACCGCGCCGACGATCTCGAGCAGGACACCAGGTGCCTCGTCGGGAAGCTGCGTGCGGGAGCGGAGTATTCGATCACGCAGATGTTCTTCGACGTGGACGACTACCTGCGGCTGCGTGATCGCGTCAGCGCATACGACCCCGAGCAGGGTGCCAAGCCGATCATCCCCGAGATCATGCCCATCACCTCGCTGCGTTCGGTGCGCCGGATGCTCGAGCTCTCGGGCACGACATTGCCGTCGCATCTGGACGAGAAGTTCACTCGCGCAGCAGGATCCGGAGCCGAGGAAGACAAGGCCGCGGTTCGAGAGGTGGGTATCGAGCTCGCCACGAACATCGGCGAGCGGCTCATCGCGGAAGGTGCGCCCGGGCTGCACTTCATCACGTTGAATTTCGCGCGCGCGACACGTGAGGTCCTGAGCAACCTGGGGCTGGCAGCCGCGCGCGTCTGACTTGCGATCGGCGTTACGACGTCGGCATCGGACGCGACTTCCAGCTCAGCGCGCCGCGGCGTCGTCGCACGTGGGATTCCGCAACGAGCCCCACGAAGGCGAGAATCGACAGCGGGTGCACCGCGGCGTCGACGACGTCGCGAGCGCCGAATCGGGGTCCCGACTCGCGCCGACGAGATGCCACGCGCGATACGGTCCCGGCGAGGTAACCGACGACACCCAGTCGCCGCGTCGAACCGGAACCGAAGACTGCCGCGACCGGCGGCAACAGGTAGACCGTACTCAGCGCAAGGGCAGCCGTGGCCGAACCGACGGGCCCACCGAACTCGTTCCACAGCCACCGGCTGTAACCCGCCCGAACATCGGCGGCCGAGCGGTACATCCGGCACCGTACGAACCCGGCACCGGAGGCAACCGACGTCGAGAACCCGCGTCGACGCAGGACACGCGCGATGTCCAGATCCTCGGTGGCACTCGACGCGACGCAGCTGTGGCCGCCGACGACGCGATACGCGGCGGCATCGAACGCCATGAACTGCCCACAGGCGACGGCCATCGACGGCAGCAGCGTCGCATTGCCGACCGGCACGGGCAGCGTCGACATCCACGACCACGCGAGCAGCGGTTGAACGAGGCGTTCGGCGAGACCACCCGCCACCTGCTCGGGCCAGGGGCACATCAGAGCGTCGCCGCGGCGGCGCAACCTCCTCGCCGCGGCGGCGAGGGCCTCGGGTTCGAGCCGGACATCCGCGTCGACGAACATGACGATCGTCGTATCCACGTCGACCGAGTCGGCCAGTTCGGCGCACGCGGCGGCTTTACCCGTCCATCCGGGCGGCGGCGACGCGTGGGAGGTCACGACGCGGAATCGCGGATCGCCGTTCGCCGCGGTGACGGCAGCGGCTGCCGTTCCGTCGGTCGAATCGTCGTCGAGGACGACGACCTGCAGGTCGGTGCAGAATCGTTGACGCGTGAGATCGCCGATCAACGCAGGCAGCGTGTCGACTTCGTTGCGCGCGGGGATGCACACTGCGACCCGTTCGGTGACGTCACGGCTCGGTCGACGCAAACCCGGCACGAACAGCGCATTGAACACCGCGACGGCAGCGGAGGTGGAGGCGAGAACGGCAGTCGCCCGAGTCGCCCGGGTCAGGACCGTCATTCGGCGAGATCTGTCGTGCGGGACGAGATGGGGGCGATCACACCGACGTTCGGTCGTTCGACTCGCCCGTCTCGGCAGCGCGCTTACGACGGTTGCCCAACGGTGGGTTCCGCGACACCCAGGCCATGGCACCGACGATAGCGGCCACTCCGACGGTCACGCCGCCCACGATGCCCGCCCAGCCGGCGAAGCTACGAGTGTTGGGGTCCGGGTAGTTGACCTCGGCACGCACCGAGGTGACTTCGCCTGCCGGCAGCTTCCACGAGATCGAGTTGTCGCTCTCGCGAGTGCCGTTGGTGGTCCCGATACGGGCGGGAAATGCAATAGTGAACTGCACGTCGGACCCCTGGACCGGTACCGACGACAGGTCGGCGTTACCGGCGAGCGTCACGGTGTCGCCCGAACGCTGCAGGGTCAGCTGAAACGATCCGGCCGCGTTCTGGAAGATCGAACCGAGTGTCTGAACATCACCGAACGAGAGGTCGTCGAAGATGGCCTGCGACCCGACGTACCCGTCCTGGTTGTACGGCTCGACGCGGACCTTGTCCTCGATCGAGGAGGGCACCACGAGTTCGGGGCCGGTGTCGGTGTCGGAGGTGGGGACCGTCGCCGCGACGATCTGACCCGCCACCCGGTCGTTGGCCGACACACCCATCGTGACCTGGACCCGCAAGCAGCCGGCCAGCATCGGCGCGACCAGCAGCGTCAGGGCGAGCACCGAGAGAACTCGGCGTCGGCGGGTACGAGCGGATGTTCGTGATGTCGACTGCACAGCGACATCGTGCCAGGGCGTCGCGTCGGTGTCAGTCGGCAGGGGTTGCCATCGGTGCGTGTCGGCTACGTAGAGATCCGCGACGACGTGCGATCCACAGCAACGGGATTCCGACACTACCCATGACGACGAATCCGTAGACGGCCGAGAATCGTAGTTCGGGGCCGTCGAGGAACACCGCGTGCGCGAGCGCCGAACCCAGCCACGTCCACAGGAACAGCCCGAGGGGAACGACGTCGTCGGACGCGCGCGGGGCCACCACGCGGTTCACCGCTTCCATGACTGCGGCCATCAATGTCGCCACCAACAGCCAACCCGCGTAGTTGGTCAACGGGATCGACGACACACCCGGCAGTCCGACGGCACCGGACGTCCAGGTCCACTGGCCGTCGGTGACCATCTGAGGATCGAGATACAGGTCCCAGCCCACCATTCCGACGGCGACTGCGGCGATTCGGAATGCAGACGCTCGGAGCCGTGTCGCACCGAGATGGCCGACGATGAACGTGACCGCGCACCAGATCGGATAGAACCCCGCCGTCCAGGCGAGTGGAACCACCACGGGGACCTCGAACAGGCTGGGTCCGAGTCGATTCTGCGCGTAGAAGTACTCGCCGAAGGGAAACCCGGTGGCCGTGCCGACGAGTTCGGACACGAATCCCGTTCCTGCAGTCAGGATCACGAGAGCCGCCGCCCACGGCTTTCCGCGGTACAGCACGGCGTGCGCGATCGACGCCAGCGCGAGTAGCGCGACCACCGCGATGGTCACCGCGTCCCGCGTCGAACCCGATACGAGCGGGTAGCAGATCTGGGCGGCGACGGCACCGATCGCGAAGACCGTCGGGGCAATCTTCATGCTCGTCTCCTGCTGAAGAATGCGCGACGACGCCCCGCGCGTGCGTCCGCGAGTGCGATTCTCGCCGCCGAACGGCCGCTGGCCGCTGTGACGCCGCCTCCCGGGTGAGTCGACGCGCCGGTGAGATAGAGACCGTCTGCTCCGGGAACGCGGTGGCCGGCCAGCTGGGGATGAGGACGCCACATCATCATCTGGTCCAGTGACATGTCCAGGTGCATGATGTTGCCTCCGATCAGTCCGAGTTCCTGCTCGATGTCCGGCGGCGACTGTACGTACCGATCGAGGACCGACGCGGCGAATCCCGGGGCGTAGCGATCGAGCTCGGCGACGATTCGATCACCCTCGACCTCGGCCAAAGAACGCTGCCCCGGCACGTTCGAGCGCCACCGGCGGCCATCGGCGAGAGTGTGCGGATGCCACTGCGACCACAGGGAGATCTGATGCTGACCCGGCGGCGCGATCGTCGGATCGAGGGCGCTGAACGACATGCCGAGAACAGCGGGTGTCGGCGGCAGCTCCCCGGCGAGGGCGTGCCCGTGAGCCAACCGCAATTGCGCGCGGTCGCGGACGAGCAGCGCGAGACCGTGGGTACCGTCCTCGATGCAGTCGGCGCTCGGGTACTGCGGCAGCGCGTCGGTGGCCAACCGAACCGCGGTACCGATCCCCGGACCCACCCGAATGGTGGAGCGCCATCGGGCCAGCTGTGCCGCGTCGTGTCCGCCCTCCGCCAGCAGGTCGAGCGTGGTCAGGATATGACATCCGGCCACGACGATCGTGCTGTCGATCTCCCGTCCCGACGCGGTCCTCGTCGTCCAGCCGTGCGCGCGACGCGTCAGCGATACGGCGGCATCGCCGAGCGTCAGCGCTGCCCCGTCCCGGTGCAGCCGGGCGATCATCGCCTCGGTCAGTGCGCCGCTACCGCCGACGGCGCGGCCCGGTGGGAGCGTGTGCATCAGAGCCGCGAAGCCGACCATCGGGGCGGTGCCGGGCTCGGACATCGGCGGGCCGGACTGCGCTCCGAACCATGCCAGCGCAGCTTTGAGTCGCTCGCTCGTGAACATTTCGTCCAGCAGGGAATCGCCGGTGGCGAGAAACTCGCGCGAGAGCGAGCTGCCGCCGTCGGGCGCACCGAGTCCCCAGAAGGATCGGAGCAGTTTGGACCCGGTGGGCGGCCCACCGAATGCGCGCATGGTGCGTTCGCTGCGCGGGCCCCACACCGAGACGAAGGAACGGTAGGCGCGCGCATCGGCGGGCCCGCAGGCGGCAGCGATGGACTCGCACGTTCGATCGAGGCTGCGATGGAAGACGATGGCGCGTTCGGCGGTGTCGACGTCGCCCGGGGCGAATGCCCACGGATCGCAGTCGATGTAGCGCAGCCCGAACTCCTCGAGTCCGAGCTCTTCGACGATCCCGGTGTGCCTGATCATGATGTGCGCGGAGGAGCCCCGGTCGACTCGATGGCCGGGGAAGCGCTCCACCGTCGACACCGCACCGCCCGCGACGGTGTCGCGTTCGACGATCTCCACCGACATTCCGGCATCGGTCAGGTAGCAGGCAGAAGTCAGGGCATTGTGGCCGGAGCCCACCACCACAGCATCGATCACACCTTCAGGCTACGGGCCCGTCGAGCGGCAACCGGCGGCCCAGCACCGCGAAGGGGCGCCGGTCGCCGGCGAACGTGAAGTGCCGCAGTACGTCCTCGAAGCCGAGCCGTCGATACAACCGCCAGGCGCGGTTGTCCTCCTGCGCGACCTCGGGTGTGGACAACATCACAGAGTGCGCTCGGACACCGTCGAGCAGCCTGCGACAGAGACGCCCGCCGAGTCCGTGTCCTTGCGCGCTCGGTAGTACGTGCAATTCGGTCAATTCGAAGTAGTCGCCGAGGGTGGCGTCGACGTGCTGTGTCGAGTGTCCTGCGCGGCGCAATCCGTCGCGGACCTGCTGATGCCACCACTGATGGTGCGCGCCGTGATACCCGTACGCAACGGCGACCAGCGTGTCCGGCTGCGTCTTGTCGGGATTGGGCACCATGGCTCCCACCGCTCGCCAGCCCGGCCGGTGCAGATGCTCCGTCCACATCGGTGCGCGGCTGTGCTCGGTTCCGCGGGGATATTCCATGGCCTCGACGTAGATCGCCAGAGCGTCGAACAAGCGCCGACGGAATTCCTGGGGCGTCAGATCGACCACGTAGGGGGTTGTCTGCGCATCGGTGACGACGGTTCTCACCCTTTCTTCGGCAACTTGTCGGTGGGCACAGCTATATTGAATGTGTCGAACGGGTGTTCGATGATCGGGGCCGAGTGCGCCGGTGGATCACCTCGACGAACGAGGCGGATTCTTCCGGAGTTCGACTGTAAGGCTTCATCACGGTTCCAGGCGTGTCGGTAGCGCGCCCGGAGATTCGAACTGGAGGTGTTCGAGTATGACGATGACGAAGACATTCGATGTCGGCGTGCGGTCGCCGGTGTCGCGTCATGCGCAGGTCCTGCTCGGTCGAGCCGATGCGTTGCTGTCCGAATCCATCGGTGAGCGCGATGCGGGGGACCGCTTCCTCGGAAGCTACGTCGCCGCACTCAAGGGTGCTGCCGCAGTCCTGGCATCGCTGCCCAATTCGATCGGCTCGCGGCCACGTTCGCGCAACGCCTGGGTTCTGATGGCGAAGGCTGCGCCGGATCTGGCGATCTGGTCCGAGTACTTCTCGTCCTTCTCCGCAACCCGCGCGGCAGTCGAGGCGGGTGCCTCGTCCGCTGTCGGAGACGTCGACGCAGACGACTTCTATCGACACGTCAGTCGTTTTCTGAACGCGGTCGAGGACCGGTTGGGCGGTCAGTCGAGGTTCCAGCCTGTCGATCCGATGGCGGCACCGCTGTCCGCATAGCCCGCCGAGTCGGTTCCTCGAGTCCGGACGGACGTGAACAGCCACGTCACACGGTGTTCGACAAGTGTTTCCGAGACGTCCGTCTCGAAAACTTGGTCGTTTCTCAGGAACACATAGTGCGAGTAGGTGGTAAGCGGCCGATTCAGCTCGTATCATCGTCAGTAGGTAGCCGCCAAGGTCAGCTTCCCGTCGCTTCTGAACCGAAACGACTCTCATTATCTGTGCAGGGGGAGGTACCGTGCCACTCTCCGAGCACGAGCAGCGCATGCTCGATCAAATCGAGAGCGCTCTCTACGCCGAGGATCCCAAATTCGCGTCCCATGTGAGGGGCGGTCGCGTTCGCGCGGCGTCGAGCAAGAGGCGTTTTCAGGCTGCCGCGTTGTTCGTCGTGGGACTCGTGTTGCTCGTCGCCGGTGTAGCACTGTCGACGAACAGTCTGGGTTTTCTCGTCGTCAGCCTCATCGGCTTTCTCTTCATGTTCGGTGCCGGGGCACTGTTCTTGTTCGGCGGCTCCAAGAAGGGAGCTGCCGCGACCGGCGAAGAAGGTAGCGCAAGCGACCGAGCCGGCACGCAAGGTCGTAGTGCTCAGCCGAAATCGAGCGGTGGCCGCAAGGGCGGCAGCTTCACCTCTCGAATGGAAGACCGTTTTCGTAAGCGGTTCGATCAGGAGTGATATGACTCCGCCGTCCGGATCTCCCTGGGCCTGACGGTCACCCACCACAACTTCACCGATTCGACAGCAGCACCTCACCCTCGGGTGAGGTGCTGCTGTCGTTTCACGGCTCTTCGATACGGCCAGCCTTCCGTAGCCCCTGTCGTGCGGCGTGCTCGATCGAGCGCGCCCCAGCGACGGCGCGGTGCGATCGTTCCCGTGCGGTGGTTCCGGGGTGGTGGTTCCCGGGTGGTGGTTCCCGGGTGGTGGTTCCGGGGTGAACTCCCCACTTCCCCCCACCGCCGGCCATTGCCCCCACT
>NZ_NOYS01000035.1:0-110141 GCF_002258475.1 Rhodococcus sp. 06-1460-1B | reverse complement strand
CACAAGCGGATGGCTGATACATCGAATGCTTTCACCAAATAAAATTCGGCACTGACATTCATCGACACACTGTTGAGTTCTCAAAGAACACGCACACACTCGAACCCCACGAACACACAGTCCGTCGGCCTCAAGGGCAACTGTTCCAGCCTATCCCAGCTTGGTCTCGGACACAAGGCCCGACTCTTGGGGGATAAAACCTGCCGAGCCACACGTCCAACCTCGTTCACCCAGTCCGTGAAGACCGGGTCGGTGTCCGTCGCTCTGACTCGACAAAAGTTACGCCACCAACCCCACACACGCAAATCGGCAGGTCAGGGCGCTGCAGACGCGTCGAGCCGGCCGAGACGGCACCGAACGCCTCGGAATCGGCGGTCAACTGGACAAAGCGTCGCGTGCAAATCGACGGGACCAACTCGGTGAGTCCGTTACGGCTTCCCGAAAGTAGAAGCTCGGGCCATGGGCACCGATGAGGTCGAGAAAGCTCATGGTCGTCTGAGCAGCAAACTTCGCGTCGAACACACCGGAATCCTCACTGGCCCAGCCCAATTCGGAGACCGTCTCGATCAGCATCTCGTTGCGGTGGGCCGCTGAGGCCGATGCGGCCAGGGAGATCAGGAACAGCGTCGCGGCATCGGTCTCGTATGTCTCCCTCCCCAGCGGAAGCCGCGAGGCCGCATGCCGCCACATGCCGATCGGGTCGTCGGCCAGTGATTCGCCGAGCTTCGTGCGCAGCAGCCGCCCCTTCGCGATGCGGGTCAACCCGAGGTGTCGGACCGCCTCGCGCAAGTCGGTGACCTGATGGTGGTCGATCTCGCGGCTGCTCGACCCCACCCACCCCAGACCCCAATCGAGCTCGTCGCGGATCGCTGCCACGAACGCGGGCTTGAGGTAGCCGGCATCGGTGAGGACAGCGCCGCCGTCGCCGACCTTTCGGAGGAACCAGGTGAGCTTGGCCATCGCGATCTCGGCAACCGGCAGGTCCACCGAGCTCTCGACGGTGAGCTCGCACCGGGGCAGCAACGCCATCAGTGACGGCACCTGGGTGGGTCGTACTCGGTCGAACAGTCGCCCGATGGCCGGTGCGGCCGCGACAGCTTCGGCGAGCGTGGACCTACCGACATCTGCGGATTGCAGCACGCGGTTGACTGCATCGACCTCGAAACGGGCCGGGTCGAACGTCGGACCCCACTGGGAGAGAAGTTCGGAGTGTTCGGGGTCGGACGAGTCTGCCGCGATGTCCAGCGCCTGGGTATAGCGCGACGGACCGCCCGACGACTCGGGAGGACACGCGCGGGCACCGTCGAGACAGATCGAACGAAGGTCGTCGATATCGGAGTCCTCGTGTTCCAGCTCGACCGTGTGGGTCCACCCGTCACCGAAATCGTATTCGTACGTCATGACGGATCCCGGGTGCGTCAACACCTCGTCGACGCGTACCCGCTCCTCGCTGGAGGCATCGTCGTCCGGTTCGTCGTCGAGGGTCTCCTGCATTTCGAACCGTCGGGTCGCCCCCGCGGTTCTGACACTGAATGCGTGCAGGTGTCGGTCTTCCCAGCCCACGGCGATCTGCAGTACCGAATGCAACTCGGACAACAACAGATCCGATCGCACGCGCACTCGTCGCCAGATCGACGGCCGCGTGTGATCGATACTCACCCTCAGCACCAGATTCGCCAGGCCACGCGCGGCACCCTCCGTTGCGCTGGGTTCGGCCGGCTCGTCGGCTTCGGGGATATCCGGCACCACCGACAGGTGCCGAACGCGGCCGGTTCTGATCGACATGCGAACGACCCTAGCCGGATCGGTGCGGCATACCCAGGTGTCGCTGCCCGGCGCACTCGGACGCCGTCTGCGGCGATAGAGCGGACAGGCATCGCCTACTCTCGCGCGGGGCAGACTCCGTGCGCCCTGGACTGCTGCGGCTCGGTCGCCGGGGCGTCCGCCCGACTGCATCTTTCCCGGCCCGACAGCACGGGGTTGGCATAGAAAATCCGAGTGCCTCTACGCCGCGGGAAGCGTCAGTCCGTCGTTGATCGCGGACACGTCGAATGCGAGCGCATCCAGCTGAGACTCGAGCGTCGTCACGGTCAACTGGACCAAGTACTGGGCTCCCTCGCCGACCACTGCGTAGCGCGTCGTCACCGCAGCCGCGAGCCCTTGGGCGACGTAGGTGCCCCGAATGAACCGTGACGGCCAACCGACCCACGACGCCGTACTCGCCTCCCGCTCGACCCACCCGGGCATCGCGCGCCCGTCACCGAAACCCAACGCCATCAACGCTTCCGGGTCGATGGAGTGAGAGAGCTTCCCGACCAGCAAGACAGCATTCGGCGCGAAACCGTTCTCCACCAGGTTCGGCTCGACCGTCACTTGGGTCGCACCGGGAAACTGTGCCGGATCGAGCGTCTGCCACCCCGCGGGAACCGGCACCGTGATGCCGAGATCGGCCGCCGCAGCGCCGTCCAGCGGCAACACCTGCAGTGCATGAGCGTCGAGATACTCGGCGATCGTGGTGGGTTCGGACGGTCGGGTCGTGGGAGAGTCGTTCACTGCAGGCCCTTCGTGGTGGTCGATTCGGCACGACCGAGGCTACCGGCGTCCGCCGAACCTACCTCGACGACTCCACACAGCAGGTCACTGTTGTTCGGAGACAAAGCGATCTGTTCCGAGACAACGCCATCCGTGATGTCGGACCCAGATGGGTCGAAGGCCGGTCGACCGAGAACAGTATCGCGAACGACTACCGCTGCACTCGACGCTCGGTGAGTTCTTCGAGATAGCGGGCAACCGCATCGTCGTCGTGCGAATGCAGTACACGATCGGCCACAGCGCGCACCGGCTCCGCAGCATTCGATGGACACAGCGCGGTACCGGCCCACGCCAGCATGGGAAGGTCGTTGCGCGCATCTCCCACCGCTGCCACGTCGTCCTGAGCTACGCCCCACTGTTCGCACAACTCCGCCAGAGCAGTGGCCTTGGATACCCCGGCGGCGGACATCTCGATGTACGGTGCCCCGGAGTGCGTCAGCTCCACACCGACGAGACCTGCCTCGGCCACCAACGCGTACAACTCCTCGCTCGGCGTATCACTGTGTCGTGCAACAATTTTGACTGTCGGCTCGATGTCGGCCGACAGACCGTCCTCCGACAGCTCCATCTCGTGCGGGTGGCGGTGATGGTCGGCGAAGACACACAGCTCCGCGTATCGCGACTCGGCGACGAAACGAGTGGCACCCACAGTTGCGAACGCCACGCCGGGAACCAGAGATCGAACGGCGGAGGTGACAGCCGCGACCGTCTCCGTCGGCACCGACCTGGTCGCGACGATGACCGGGCTGCCATCGGCAAGGTCCAGCACCACCGCACCGTTCGCTCCCACTGCCGTACCGGTGAACCCACACGACGCCGCAAGCTCGGCGATGGAGTGCCGCGCCCGCGCCGTCGCCCACACCACCCGGATGCCGGCGGCTTCGGCCGCGGCCATCGCATCTGCCGTCCGCGCCGACACCGTTCGATCCGAACGAAGTAGCGTGCCGTCGAGATCGGTTGCGACTACCTGGATCTCTCCCGTGTGCCTCACCCGTCCGATACTGCCAGGTGCCGACGCGTCAGCCTGCCACCAACGTCAGGACCGAGATCTCACTCGGTGCGAACACCCGGAACGGCGGCCCCCAGAATCCCGACCCCCGACTGGTGTAGAGCTGCGTACGCGCTCCATGCCTGCTCAATCCGTGCACCACCGGCTGGTCCAGTCGAACCAATGCCGCGAACGGCCAGATCTGACCGCCGTGGGTGTGGCCGGACACCTGCAGATCGACGCCCGCTCGGACGGCGTCGCCGATCTGTTTCGGCTGGTGGGCCAGCAGCAACACCGGGATCGACGGATCGGCCCCGGCCAGTGCCCCAGCCAGATCGGCACCGTGGCCGGGGGCACCCGACCCTGCTGCCGTGGCGTCGTCAACACCGGCGATGACCAAGGCATCGTCACCTCGATGCAGCACGACATGACGATTGTGCAGCGCGTTCCACCCGATGCTCTGCATGTGGTCCAGCCACTCCTGCGCCTCACCGAAATACTCGTGATTACCGGTGACGTAGACGCGGGCGGCGGACGCGCGCATCGATTCCAGCGGCGCAGCCTGTTGCCTGCGCGTGGACACGGAACCGTCGGCAATGTCGCCGACGTGCGCGAGCACGTCCGGTTCGAGCGCGTTGACGGCGTCGGTCAGTCGCCTCGACCACACGGTTCGGTTCACCGGACCGAAGTGGGTGTCGGTGACCAGGACGACTCGCAGGCCGTCGAATCGGGCACCGAGCCGGGCAATGCTGACGCTCGTGTGCCGAACGCGCGGAGTGCGCATGGCCTCGTAATGGCCCCAGAGGGCAAGGCCGACGATCACGGTCACCGTCGCCGCCGCCGTTATTCGCGACCGCAATGGATCGTCGACACCGGCCGCCCACAGCCCGAGCCTGAGCAACAGTGAGAGCGCCGACCATACGAACGCGATCCAGGCGAGACCCAACAGGACGTCGCCGAGACGCGCCCAGGCGTCCTTCCTGTCCCCCTCGATGCCGGGCCGGTGACCGAGATACATCGCGGTGGGCAAGGCGAGCGCGGCAGCGATCACCAGTGCCGCGCCGAGCAGCCGAACCACCGGCGGCCAATGCGCACCCGCGAACAGCACGGTCCACATGGGCAGCCCGAACAGCACCGCACACAGGGCAACGACCGTGGCCGGCAGCATGATTCGCCGACGAAGTGTTCGGTCGGGCCGTTCGGGCACCGCCCTGTCGGCGTGCAGCCCCTGCGTCTGTCGATCTGCCATCGGCGGAGACCCTCTTTGCTCGAACGTGCGCGAATACCGCGAACCAGACTACGACGGTAACGAGCTGCACGCTGACGGGCCGCGACTCCCGCGGACTACACCTACGGGCTGCGGCGCGTGGTGTATCCCCGCAGTCCGTTGAGAGGCAGTTGGTGCTCGGCGACCACCTCGTCGACCGAGCTCTCGGACTCCTCGACGCCACCACTCGATTCGACACCGTCGACCGCGCCCCGCACTTCTTCGGAGCTGTCGACCGAATCGGATGCACCCGGTCCGTCCGAGTCCGCATCTGCGGCACGCTCTTTCGGTGCTGTCGGGGGTGTGGACGCGCGCGGACCTCCGGTCGCGTCGATCGTGCTCGAACCGTTCGCAGCACCGGTTCCGTTGGTCGACCCCGACCGTCTGGATGTGCCGGTTCCGTTCGTGGTGTCGGTGTCGGCGGTGTTGTCGCTAGGTATGTCGAGGCGGGGCATCGTCCACAGAGACAGCACCGAATCATGCCGAACGGGTGCGTTCGTTCGTGTCGCAGCCTCGAAAGCCCCGGAATCGTCGAACTGCGAGGACTCGAGCGGTACCGGTGTCCAGGTCTCCTCGGACGCCGTTCCGCCTTCCGCACCAACGGCACCGGGCTTGATTCCCAATCGCGCGAGGGTGAACCACAGACTGTCGAGAGCACCGTCACGATCGAGGTGGTACTCCGATTCCCGCACGCGCCAGAACGTCCACCCGCATCGCTTGAGTTCCTGCTCGCGTTGCAGATCCGCCGATCGTTGCGCGGGGGTGGTCGAGAACGAATCGACGTCGCATTCGACGGCGAGACGTGAGGATTCACCCGTGACGACAAGGGCCAGACGCCGATTGTTCACTTCCACACCGGGATTGACGTGGAACCCGCGCTCGACGAGGTCGTTCCACAACTGCTGCTCCAGCAGCGTCTCGAAAGGGGCCTTCCGTATCTCGCGTGAGACGTTCACCGGCATCGGATCGGCAGGCGCGGGCGAGACGGAGGTGACGTAGCTCAGCAACGAGTTGCGAAGATCCGCGCGCTTGAGCCGATCGACCGTCACCGAGTGGAACAGCCACAGCTGATCCTGTGCTCGCGACGCTGCCACGTTGAACCGCCGCTTGTACTGATTGGCTGTCAGAGTGGCGAAATTCTGATCGGGTGCCACCACCATCGACAGGAACACGACGTTGCGTTCGTCGCCCTGGAAGTCCGGTGGCGTCCCCACGCGAAGCCTGCGCTGTTCCCACTGTTCGATGCCGATGCGTTTGATCAGTTCGTTGCGAATTTCGTCGACCTGCGATTGTCCCTGCAGCACAACCACTCCGAAGGTCAGGTTGTCGTAGGCAGAGTCCTCGAGACACTCGGCGATCTGGTCGGCGATCGCGATCGCCTCGGTGCGGTTGACGAGCGAAGCATTCTTTCCGCTGACCGTCGCTCCGCGAACGTACGTGTGCCGCAACGGCGGCAGCCTGTCCGCGCCGAACTGCCGCACGGGAACGAGCGGGGAATCTCCGTAGAACTGCTGACTCGACCAGTTGATGATCTCGGGCATCGACCGGAAGTGCTCACGCAACCGCACCACCTGACCGAACCTGGTGCGCAGCATGGAGAACAGGCTCGACCTGGGCGTCAGCGTCGCACGCACGTGTTCGGGTAGATCGGGCAGGTAGACGTCCAACCGATCGAACACGTCCTCGAGAGTTCCGGTCTGCGGAACTTCGGCTGGCGCACACTGCCGGTCGTCACCCACCACGATCACGCGGGGAGCAAGGTACAGCAGGAAGAGACTGGTGATGTCGGCCTGACTCGCCTCGTCGACGATGACCACGTCGAAACTGTCCGGCACCGGCGGAATCGATGCCAGCACCTGCGAGAGTGGCATGACCCAGGCGGGCACGGCGCTCTGCGCTTCACGCATCGCCGATCGCGCTGCGCTGCGGTAGGTTTCGGCGTATTTGCCGGCCCCGGAACCGATGCTCGAGATGTGCTCACGGTACGTCTGCAGCGCACGCACCTCGACGGCGGTCATTCGTTCGAGACTGTTGCGCCAGGCACTGGCTGCGGCGAGACGCGTTGTGAGGTAGGCGATGTCGGTATCCGCAGCGGTCAGCTCGGCTTCCAGTTCCTGCTCGAGACCGCCGTGGTGCTGCTCACCGACCCACTCGCGTGCCCGACGCCACGCCCAGGCCTTCGACATCTGCCAGCTCAGCTCGTCCCATTCGACATCGCCGGCGGTGTCCCTGACCAGTTCGAACAATGCGGGTGCCACCTCGGACAGCGACGCCGACATCGAGTCGAGCAGAAACTGATCCTCTTGCTCGGCACACGCCTGCGAATACGCTGCGACAGCGGCCGCCAGTTCCAGCGGATCGGCAGCACTGAACGCACTCACCAGATTCGATCCCTCGGGCGAAGGCCCGGCATCGATGCGAGTGGCCACTGCGTATTGCAGGGCATCGAGCTCGGCACGCGCGGCATCGATGTCGATGCGCGTGGCGATGGCACGGGCGGCCCCGGCGATCTCCTGAGCTTCGGCCAAGCTCCGAATCCACGGTGCCGCAGGCGAAATGGCGTACAGCCGGTGCACCAGGGCATCGCGAGCGGAGACCAGTGCAGACACCAGGCCCAGCCGGTCGGCAATTCTCGCCACGTTGTTGACTCGAATCGAACGCGTGCCGTCGAGCGGAACGACGATGGCAAGGTCGGCCAGCAGCACAGCTGCGGTCTGCACGGTCTCGAGCGCACGGATGTGTTCGGCCACCAGGCGTACAGCCATCGCCGTCGTGGCGGGTTGCCCGTCCACGGTGGCGACGATGTCGAGAGCCTCGACTGCCTTCTGTTCCTCGCTGCGACGGAACCGGGGCTTCCATTCGATACCCGACTCGAGCGCGCCGGCGAGTGCATCCATCGCGGTCAGAGCCGTGGGCGAACTCGAGGAGCACTGGACATCGTGGGCACCGACGTAGCGGTCGGAGGCAGCGGCCGTCTCGACCATAGCGTCGATCCCGCTGACCCGAGACCACAGGTGGGAGGCTTCGCCGGACAACACGGAATCGGTCAGTCGCACGTAGGAACCGTCCAGTTCGGCGACCGCTCGAACCCGGGCCGAAAGCTCCTCGCACAGCTGCCTGATCTCGGAGGACACCGCTGGTTCCACACCGTCGAGCAACGCGACGAGATCGGCTGCGTGCGTCGAGAGAGCATCGATCCGTGCCCCTGCTCGCAGGCAGAGCGACGCGAGTTCGGCCGAGTTCGGCAGCATTGTCTCCGGACGCGGGAGCACCTGACGCGCGCGCAGTTCCCGAGTGCCGTCGGACCCGACGATGAGCGTGCGCAGCCGATCGACCTGGGCACCGTCGAGCGGTGGCCGATCGGCGAGCAGGGGGCCCGGCAGCCATTCGTGGGCGCTCTCGGCCGCTTTGACCTTGCGAACTATCGATGACACCGTGCCGTCGTATCCGTCCGACACGTACTCGTGCACAACGGTTTCGGACTCACGGAGAGCACGGACACGATCGAGCAGGTCGGCCCGCCGAGTCAGAGCTGCTCCGCGCTGCATCGTCAGCGCCTCGATCTTCTGCACCTCACTGGCCTCGTCGAAGGAGGTCTTCCGCTCGGCGATCTTGGCAACGCTTCGGTTGAGCTCGTCCGATCCACCGCGCGAGAGGTCGGTGATGGACACGCAGAGCTCCTGCAGCTCCGGTGGAAGCTTGTCCCGCAGCACCCGCAAAGCTTGTGACTTTTCACTAGTGACCAGGACCCGCTGACCGCGCGCCAACAGCCCGGACATCAGATTCGCGATGGTGTGTGTCTTGCCCGTCCCCGGCGGGCCCTCGACCACGACGCCGCTGTCACGCCCGAGCCGTTCGATGATCTGCGACTGCTCCGCGTTGGCGGGCAGCGGAAACAGCGGGTCCTCGGCCAGTACCGCCGACTCCCCCGCCCCGGTGCGTTCGAGCCACGCCAACCGTTCGGCGGGCTCGATGGCGTCGACCAGCTGCGCGAGCCCCAGAGGCACGGGAGAACCGGCGAATTCGAGGTCGGCGAGCATCTGCTCGTAGTACTCCACCAGCGCGAACGAATCGCGGACCCGGAGAACCAACGCCGGTGAGATGGTCAGAGTTCGGTCGTCGTCGATGTAGGCCAGGGCTCCGGGCGGTCCGAGGTGATCGAGCACCTCGATCTCGTGCCGCGGAATTCGCGCAGCCCAGTTCCTCAAGAACTTCTCGACCCCGGCACCGATCGGCGACGCGACCGTGTCGTGCAGTTCTTCGGCCATCGCCACCGAAACGGACGTATCGAAATCGTCCGAACCCGTCAGCAGCTGGCCGTCCTCCAGCCGCGGGGTGGTGCTGGCCGCGAGGCGAACCAGAAGATCACCGGTACGCACGTCCCGTTCGATGCTGGCCGACTGCGTGATCAGGTGGGTTCGGACGCTGCGCTGCGGATCGGGGCTGCTCGACGTCAGCAGCCCCGAGGCCACCACCAGTTCGATCGACTCGGGTCGCGACGCGAGCTCCTGCATCATCAGTTGCAGAGCCTGGTACAGCGCGGCCTGCGGACGCCGGTCCCGATCCTCCTGCGCCCATTCCTTCCACGACTCCGAGTACTCCTCGAAGGCCTGCTTGATCTCGTAGGCCTTGCGAATATCGAACTCGGCATCGGATTCCTGCGCCTCGGCCCGACGGCGGGACGTCACCGACGCCGCGTCGGCCAGCTCGAGTTCGCGATAACGACTGTCTGCGACGACCTGGGGATCGAGCCAACCCGACAGCAACGCGGGCGGCTCGGGCGGCTCGTCGACGGCGATCCGCGGCGCGCGGAGCACCACACCACCCTGTTTGGCTCGCGGGTCGAGCTGCATGGGAACGTCCCCGGCGTGCACCCACTCGACCTGCACGTGGTCGTCGAAACGCAGCACCGGGTTCGAACGCGCCTCGACGATTTCGCGAAGGAAGCGCAGCAGGCGTTGAACCCTGCTCTTGAGCTCGTCGTCGTGTTCACGACCGGTAGCCGCTGCAGCCGTCACAGTTTCCCCACAGATACTCGAATGGTCGTCCATTTCAGGGACGGTGTTTGCACACCCGGGCCACACTAGCCGTTGAAAACCAGTTGTTCGTCGCGTCCTGAGCGCACAAAATACGTTCTAGTGCTGGGTCACAAAGACCCACTTCGGTCGCTGGATTCACCACAGCGGACGCGTCGGCCCACGGACTTCCCACGGGCCGAACCACGACAGGAGCCGAATGCGCAAGCTGGTCTACTACATCGCCGTCACCCTCGACGGGTTCATCGCCGCGCCGGACGGCACCTACGACAGTTTCGTGATGGAAGGCGATCACCTCGAAGCGATCAAGACCGAACTGCCCGAGACGTTGCCGGTTCACGTACGGGCCGCATTCGGCCTGGACGCTCCGCCCGCTCGATTCGACACCCTCGTCATGGGCCGCGAGACGTTGCAACCAGCGCTCGACGTCGGGATCGCCAGCCCCTATCCCCACCTGCGCCAATACGTTCTCTCTCGCACCCTCGCCCCGTCGGACGACCCGACTCTCACCGTGGTGAACGAGGACCCGATCGGACTCGTCAGAAGTCTCAAAGCCGAGCAGTCCGAGCTCGACGTCTGGATCTGCGGCGGCGGAAATCTGGCCGGTCAACTGTTGCCCGAGATCGACGAACTGTTTCTCAAGGTCAACCCCGTGGTGCTCGGCCGCGGCATCGGCCTGTTCTCGTCCGGCATCGGCCCCGATCCGTTCCCCGCCCAGCTGTTCGAGCACGTCGAATCACGCCAATTCGACAGCGGGGTGAGATTCACCCGGTTCATCCGCCCGGATGCTCGCGAACAATGACGTATAAAGACTGAATGCCTGCCGCGACGGAGCCAGACCGTGAGCTGCCGAATCGGGAGCTGCCGACCACCCCGCGCGGACTGCGAACCCGATCCTCGCTCGTTGCGGCCGCGCGTCGAGTCTTCGAGGACAGCGGCTACCTCGACTCTCGCCTGATCGACATCACCCGCGCCGCTCGATGCTCCGCCGGCACCTTCTACACCTACTTCACCAGCAAGGAAGAGATCCTGGCCGCAGTGCTCGAGCAGGCCAGGGACGACATGCTGCATCCCGGTACCGAGCGAGTGGACCCGCACGACGATCCGGTTGCCGTCGTGGCCGCAAGCAACCGCGCCTACTTCGAGGCCTACCAGCGCAACGCGAAGCTGATGGCACTGCTCGAGCAGGTCTCGAACATCGATCCCGAGTTCCGACGTCTCCGACGCGAACGCGCCGATGCCTTCGTCAGACGCAACGCCCGAAGCATCGAGAGCCTGCAGAGCCGGGGCCTGGCCGACGCCGAACTCGATCCTGTGCTCGCCTCCCGCGCTCTGTCGTCGATGATCAGCAGGCTTGCGTTCAATCACTTCGTCGTCGACGCCGCGGACGACCGCGCACCTGCGGAGTACGAGAGCCTGCTCGCGACGGCTACGAGGCTGTGGGTCAATGCGCTGCGACTGCCGAATACGACCGAAAAGGGCGGGTGAGGGAGACCGCACTCGGCGACCGGACGAGCAGTTTCAGCCGGCGGCTCGGGTTGTACCCGCCGGTAATGTACTCGCCGGTAGCAAACTTGTTCCTCGAATCGCGAATTACGCCTCCCGCCAACGCTACTCGCGAGTACGTTGGCGGGACGTGCAGATGCTCGCGATCCATCTCGAACGAAAGAGCCTGCCACAGAATAGGATTCGATACTTGGTGATCAATCACACTCACGCCGAACGCCGTTGGCGATGCACAGGGCTTGATTGCCGTTAGAATGAGCCAATCGGGGTGCCACATGATGAGCAAGAAATCGACATGCCCGGCACCGATTCACGTTCCATCGAGTGCACCGAGGCGGTGCGCCCACACCGAGCGAAGAGAGATACGTTGTTCAAGCGGATTGCAGTAGTCAACCGAGGCGAGGCGGCTGTACGCCTGATCCGAGCCGTCCGAGAGCTCAACGCCGAACACGATTACGGCATCCGCACCGTAGCGCTGCACACCGAGGCGGAGAAGCGGGCGATGTTCGTCCGCCAGGCCGACGAAGCGGTCACGCTGCGTAAGCCTGCCACCGGATCGGCGTACCTGGACTACGACGTACTCGAAGCAGCGCTGGTGGAGTCCGGTGCCGACGCGGTGTGGGTCGGCTGGGGCTTCGTTGCCGAGGACCCGACGTTCGCGGACCTCGTCGCTCGCCTGAACATCACCTTCATCGGCCCGTCCGCCGACGCGATGCGTCTGCTCGGCGACAAGGTCGAGGCCAAGATCCTCGCAGAAAAGGTCGGCGTCCCCGTCGCACCGTGGTCCGGCGGACCCGTCGAGACCCGCGCGGACGCTCGTCGTCACGCAGCGGCGATCGGCTACCCGCTGATCATCAAGGCCCGCTCGGGCGGCGGCGGTCGCGGTATCCGCAAGGTCTTCCACGAGGACGAACTCGAACTCTCCCTCGAACGCACTCAGGGTGAGGCCGAGCGCTCGTTCGGTGACCCCGTCGTCTTCCTCGAACGTCTCGTCACCGATGCCCGCCACGTCGAGGTTCAGGTGATCGCCGACAGTCACGGCAACGTATGGGCCCCGGGCGTGCGCGACTGCTCGATCCAGCGCCGCAACCAAAAGGTCATCGAGGAGTCCAGCTCACCGCTGCTGACCAAGGAGCAGGCCGATCAGCTGCGCACCGCCTCGGCCGAGCTCGTCAAGGCCGCCGGATACCAGGGCGCAGGCACCGTCGAATACCTGTACCAGCCCGAGCAGAAGATCTTCACGTTCCTCGAGGTCAACACCCGCCTCCAGGTCGAGCACCCCATCACCGAATACACCACCGGCATCGACCTGGTGAAGCTGCAGATCCTCGTCGCCGACGGCCAGGCACTGCCCGGCGAGTGCCCCACCGAATTCGGCCACGCCGTCGAGGCCCGCCTCAACGCCGAGGACGCAGACAACGGCTTCGCTCCGGCTCCCGGCACCGTCGAGCTGCTCAAGTTCCCTCTCGGCACCGGCATCCGCGTCGACACCGGCATCGCGCAGGGCGACGTCATTCCTCCCGACTACGACTCGATGGTCGCCAAGGTCATCGCCTGGGGCCGCGACCGCAGCGAAGCGCTCGCGCGACTGCGCAACGCGCTGCGCGAGACCACCGTCGTCATCGACGGCGGCACCACCACCAAGTCGTTCCTGCTCAGCTTGCTCGACCGCGAGGAAGTCATCTCCGCCTCCGCCGATACCGGCTGGCTCGACCGCACCGAGGCCGGCTCGCAGGTGGGCCCGACGGCCGTGGCCGACATCGCGATCGTCGCCGCAGCGATCGACGCGTACGACGCCGAGGAAGGCCGCGAGCGCACCGCGTTCCTCAACTCCGCCCGCGGTGGCCGTCCGCGCGCCACCCATGCCATCGGCCGCACGGTCGAATTGAACTACCAGGGCCAGGCCTACAAGCTCGAGGTCGGCCAGACCGGCACCCACCGCTACAGCATCGACGGGGACGGCATCGGTGATTTGCAGGTCGACGTCGAACGCCTCGGCGTCTACGAGAGCCGTCTGGTCATCGGTGACCGTCGCTACCAGGTGGTCACCGTCGCCGGACCCGCGCACTTCCTCGTCGAGGTCGACGGCATCAGCCACCAGATCTCACAGGACGAGGCCGGCCTGGTCCGCGCACCGGCACCCGCCGTCGTAGTGGCCGTGCCCGTTGCCGTCGGCGACGAGGTCGAGGCGGGACAGACACTCGTCGTCCTGGAGTCGATGAAGATGGAAACCGCCGTCCGGTCCCCGTACGCGGGCACCGTGCGCGAGGTACTGGCCTCGGTCAACGGACAGGTCGACGCCGGAGCCGCGCTGCTGCGCGTCGATCAGGCCGGTGAGCAGAAGGTCTCCGAGCAGGCACCACGCGTACAGTTCCGCGGTATCGACGACGCAGCGCAGCGTTCTCCGCAGCGTCGCGCCCTGGACCGACTCGACGAACTCGCCGCCCTCATCACCGGCTTCGACGTCAGCGGAGCCCGCGCACGAAACCTGTTGTCCACCTACGAAACTCTGCGCGCCGACGTGCCGCGCAACGATGCAGGGTTGGTCTCCGCCGAGCTGGATCTGCTCAACACGTTCGCCGATATCTGCGAGCTCTCCCGCAACCGGCCGACGATGGACGAGGAGAGCACCGACGAGCGCGTGCACTCCCCGCGCGAGCACTTCCACTCGTTCCTGCACTCGCTCGACGCAGACGTGCAGGGTCTCCCGGATTCGTTCCGCGCCAAGCTCACTCGCGCCCTGGCGCACTACGACGCTGCCATCGACGAGGGTCGTACGCCCGAGCTCGAAGAGGCTGTCTACCGCGTCTTCCTGGCTCTGCAGCGCATGGAGAACCAGGTTCCGGTCATCGCCGCCCTACTCGGCCACTGGCTCAGTGACTGCTCGGCGCAGCCCGAGGCGACTCCGGCCATGGCCGAGGTACTCGAGCGACTGATCGGTGCCACCCAGGCCCGTTACCCGGTGATCGGCGACGTCGCGCGCAACCTGCGCTTCCGGTTGTTCGACGAGCCACAGATCCGCAGTGCACGCGAGAAGATCTACGACGGCGTCCGCGGCAGCCTGCAGTACCTCGCCGAGAACCCCGACGCGGCCGACTACTCGGCCCGTATCGCCGCGCTCGTCGCCACCCCGGAACCGCTCATCGAGCTACTGGCACAACGGATCACCGATCCCGGTGCCCTGCTCGAGGTGATCACCCGCCAGTACTACGAGATCCGCACCCTCGAAGACGTCAAAGCCTTCGACCGCGACGGCAAGCACTTCGTCACCGGCAACTTCGAGCTCTCGGGTGAACGGCTGCATCTGGTGTCCACCGCAACCGATTTCGACTCGCTTGCAGCGACTCTGGACTCGGTCGACGACATCGCCGGACCGGCACCGGAGAACCTGGCCGTGGACCTCTACCTGTCCTGGCCGGACGCTCCCACCGACGGCGACGAGCTCTCGGCCCAGCTTCAGGCCGTCCTCGCCGCCCACCCGGGCACCGGCCGCTGGCGTCGCGTCACGGTGACCGCCTTCGGTTCCGCCGCGCGAAAGATGACCTACCGTCGCACCACGGTCGAGGGGTCCGAGCCGCTCGCCGAGGACACGATCATCCGGGACATGCACCCGCTGACCGGTCAGCGACTGGACCTGTGGCGACTGAAGAACTTCGACGGAGTTCGCCTGCCCGCCAGCGCCGGAACGTACCTGTTCCACCTGACGTCGAAGGACAACCCGTCCGAGGAACGACTGGTCGCACTGGCCGAGATCCGCGGCATCACAACACAGTTGGACGACGCCGGCAACATCGTCGCGGTACCCGAGATCGAACGGACAGTCGCGGCCTGTCTCGACGGAATCCGGCGCGCCCAGGCCGGGCGCGGCAAGAAGCGGCTCGACGCCAACCGCGTCGTGCTCTACGTCTGGCCGGTACTGAACGTTCCCGCAGACCGCATCGCCACCATCGCCCGGCACATCGCGCCGCTGACGATCGGTGCTGGCCTCGAGGAGATCACGCTCATCGCACGTCTGGCCGAAACGCCGGGCGCGACGCCACGCGAGGTCGCACTGCGCCTGTCGTACCGCTCCGGTGCAGGCATCGTGGCCAAGGTGACCCCGCCGCCGACCGAGCCGATGCGTCCGCTCGACGAGTACACCCAGAAGGTGCAGCGCTCGCAGGCCCGCGGCACCGTCTACCCGTACGAGCTGATTCCGTTGCTCAGCAGCAACGGCGGCACGTTCACCGAGTACGACTTCGGCTCCGACGGCGTGCTCGCACCGGTCGACCGCCCCTACGGCCGCAACACTGCGGGCGTCATCGTCGGCGTCGCGACCACACCCACTGCCAAGTACCCCGAGGGCATCACCCGCGTCGCGCTGTTCGGTGACCCGACCAAGGCACTGGGCACCGTTGCCGAGGCCGAGTGCTCGCGGATCGTCGCGGCCATCGACCTCGCCGAGCAGCTCGGCGCACCCGTCGAATGGTTCGCATTGTCCTCCGGCGCAACGATTTCCATGGAATCGGGCACCGAGAACATGGACTGGGTCTCGCGTGGTCTGCGTCGCATCATCACCTTCACGCAGGCCGGCGGAGAGATCAACATCGTCGTCGCAGGCATCAACGTCGGCGCGCAGCCGTACTGGAACGCCGAAGCCACGATGCTCACCCACACCAAGGGCATCCTGGTGATGACCCCCGACAGTGCGATGGTGCTCACCGGTAAGCAGTCGCTCGACTACTCCGGTGGCGTCTCGGCCGAGGACAACTTCGGTATCGGTGGCTACGACCGCGTCATGGGCCCCAACGGCCAGGCGCAGTACTGGGCACCGAACCTGAGGGCCGCGTGCGACATCCTGTTCGCGCACTACGACCACGCGTATGCCGCTCCGGGAGAACGCTTCCCGCGCCGAGCGGCCACCGCAGACCCGACCGAGCGGGACGTGCGCACCTACCCGCACGTGCACCCGTCCAGCGACTTCACCACCGTCGGCGACATCTTCTCCTCGGTCACCAACCCGGACCGCAAGAAGCCGTTCGACATTCGCACCGTGATGCGCGCCGTGGTCGACCAGGACCACTCGGTACTCGAGCGGTGGGCCGACATGGCCGACGCCGACACTTCGGTGGTGTTCGACGCCCACCTCGCCGGGATCCCGGTGTCCGTGATCGGCATCGAGTCGCGGGCCATCCCCCGCAAGGGCTGGTTCCCCTCCGACGGCCCGGATCAGTGGACCTCGGGAACCCTGTTCCCGAACTCGTCGAAGAAGACGGCCCGCGCCATCAACGCCGCCAGCGGAAGCCGGCCGATCGTGGTGCTGGCCAACCTCTCCGGCTTCGACGGATCGCCGGAATCGCTGCGCAACATCCAGCTCGAATACGGAGCCGAAATCGGCCGCGCCATCGTCAACTTCGAGGGACCGGTCGTGTTCTGTGTCGTCTCGCGTTACCACGGCGGCGCGTTCGTGGTGTTCTCCGGAGCACTCAACGACAACATGGAGGTCCTCGCGGTCGAGGGCTCCTTCGCCTCCGTACTCGGCGGTGCCCCGGCAGCCGCAGTGGTGTTCACCCGCGACGTCAACGCCCGCACCGCAGCGGACGCCGACGTCAAGGAGCTCGAAGCACGACTGAACGCAGCCGAGGACGACGCCACCCGCTCGGCACTGCGCGTCGAGCTGGCAACCGTGCGAGCGAACGCCCGCAACGCCAAACTGGGTGAAGTGGCGGCCGAATTCGAGGCCATCCACAACATTCAACGCGCACAGAGCGTCGGATCGGTGCACCACATCGTCCCCGCCGCCGAACTACGACCGCAGCTGGTCGCCGCCGTCGAACGCGGAATGGCGCGGTCGCTGGCGAAGTAGGGCTCAGGCTCCACGCACACGCGCGCGCGTTTGCTGGATGCGAGCGGAATGGTCACCTATTCCGCGAGCGTCCGGCGAACGCGCGCGCGTTTGTCGGTTCAGGGGTTTAGGCGGAGGGCTCGGCTCAAGGCACGCGTTACCAGTAGGTCACGTCCGTTGCGACGATTCCGGTGCACTGTCCGGTGAAGATGGTCACCGAGCAGGCCTCCCAGAGCCGCGACAGCATCTCGAAACCGCCCAACGCACCGCTCGCGCTACCGGTGCTCACGCTTCCGGTATCGGCCACCGCGACCGCTGGCGACGCTATGGCGATGACGGCAGCTCCCAACACAACAGCAATACGACGCTTCACGCAGTTCTCCTCTGTTCTTCCATCGGACATATCTGCCCGTCACGCTAACCTCGCGCCCGAATTGTCACCATCGTCCGAACGAACGATTCCTGAGCGTCAGAGCTGGAGTTCTCGGGCGCTGGCGAATCGCCGCTGTTCGCCGGTGAGCGGGTCGGTGAAGTCCAGTGCCCGGGCCAGGAGTTGCAACGGCCGAGTGAAGTCGTCGGCTGGAGTCGATGTGTACACCGGATAGTACGGATCGTTGACGATGGGAATCCCCAACGACGACAGATGGATTCGCAGCTGATGGGTCTTACCCGTCTTGGGAAAGAGTCGATAGCGGGCGAGGTCGCCGAGAGTGTCGATGAGCTCGATTCTGGTTTCACTGTTTAGCTCCCCCGGCTCCTCGTACGCCGTCATGACACCGTGTTCCTTGAGGATCCTGCTCTGCACGACGCACGGAAACTGCAGTGCTGCATCGAAACCCGCGACGGCCTCGTATTCCTTGGTGACGTTCCGCGAGGAGAAAAGTTCCTGATACGGCCGTCGGGCATGCTTGGTCTTGGTGAAGAGCAGCACTCCCGCGGTGGCGCGATCGAGTCGATGCGCGGGCGTGAGGTCGGGGTAGTCGAACTGCCTGCGTAGGCGCACGGTCGCGGTTTCGGTGACGTGCCGACCACGCGGGATGGTGGCGAGGAAATGTGGCTTGTCGACCACCAACAGGTCGTCGTCCTCGTGCAGGATGCCGATCTCGAACGGCACCGGAACCTCGTGCGCCGGAACACGATAGAAGTACACCTGGCTACCGGCGCGGTAGCGAGTATCCAAAGTTATGGGCCGACTCTTCTCGTCCACCAGTTCGGCGTCGCCGATTGCCCGACGCCAATCGTCGTCGGGCATCTCACGTTCGAGATATTCGACGATGGTGGTGGCCGGATCACCATGCGGCAGAAGCAGTCTCAGAGGCGCAAGACCGTCTCGAAAGGGCAGCATCACTCAGGCGCAGTCGAGACAGATCAACCGCAAACCACGGCCGGCATCACCGTCGAAGTCCTGGTACCGCGAAGTCGGATTGCCACAGGCGCTGCAGCGACCGATGACGGCGGTGTGGTCGGAGAAGTTCTGCGCCATCCGCTTGTCGAACACGAACAGCGAGCCCTCCCAGAGCGCGTCGTCGCCGAAAGTCTCTGCGTACCGGACGATTCCGCCGTCGAGCTGATAGACCTCCTCGAACCCGCGAGCCACCATCAGCGAGGACAACACCTCACACCGCACTCCCCCGGTGCAGTACGTGACCACCGGCGACTTCTTCAGATGGTCGTAGGCACCGGAATCGAGCTGGGACACGAAGTCTTTCGTTGTCTCGACGTCGGGCACCACCGCGTTCTTGAACTTGCCGATCTGCGCCTCGAAGGCGTTGCGGCCATCGAAGAAGACCACGTCGTCGCCACGGGAATCGACGAGCTCGTGCACCTGCTCCGGACTCAGATGAGTGCCACCGCCGACCACGCCGTCGGCGTCGACCTTCAGTTCCCCGGGGGCTCCGAACGTGACGATCTCGTCGCGCACTCGCACGCTCAATCGCGGGAAGTCGTTGCCGAGCCCGTCGGACCACTTGATGTCGGCCGACTTGAAGGCCGGATAGCTGCGGGTGCCGCGGACGTACCTCTTGACGTCGTCGACGTCGCCGCCCACCGTCGCGTTGATGCCGTGTTCGGAGATGAGGATGCGTCCGGTCAGGTTGTTGGACGCGGCCAGCGTCTGCTGCCACAGCCGGATCGCCTCGGGATCTGGCAATGGAGTGAACACGTAGAACAGGACGATTTTCGGTACAGCCACGTCGTCCAGTATGGCGGGTCAGCCCAGTGGCGGTGCCGCCGCCCGAAGCCGCTGGGTGCCGGAGTCGACGGTGTAGCCCGCTCCCCAGTACACGCCGGTCCGCGGATCCTCCTTGGCGGTGAGGAACCAGTGGTCCATCCGAGCCGCCGTCTTGGTGACCTCGAAGACGCCGAAACCGTGACTGTCGAGGTCGACGAACTTCACGTGCTGGTTGAGCGCCTTGAACGCTTCCTCGGCGACCCGGCCCAGCGTGTGCGGCGGAGTGTGCGTCAGATCGTCGATGTTGGCCGAGCTCACCGAGGTGACGACGAGCTCGGTGGCAGCCGGTTCCGTCGTTGCGTAGTGCGCTGCGTCGAGGGGTACCTCGCAGGCCCAAGCGGAGTGGATGTCGCCGGTGATGAAGACGGTGTTGTCGACGCCTGCGTCCACGATCGCACCGAGCAGCTTGCGGCGGTCGGCCGTGTAGCCGTCCCAGGGATCTGCGTTGTAGGGCAAGCCGCCCTCCGGGATTCCGAGGAGCGAGGTGACGGCCTCGGCTGCGTCTCGATCGAGCGGTGGGATCAGAGTGGGCGTGATCATCACCGGGTTGCCGACGATCTTCCACTGCGTCGGCGACGACACGATGCCGTCGGTGAGCCACTGCATCTGCTCGGCACCGGTGATGGTGCGGTTCGGTGAATCGACCTCGGGGCCGTTGAACGGCAACACCTGCTGCGAGCGGTAGGTGCGCAGATCCAGCATCGAGAGTTCGAGCAAGTTGCCGAACCGCAGCCTGCGGTACAGGTGACGGTTGGTGGCAGTGCCTGCTGCGCGGACCGGCATCCACTCGTAGTAGGCCTTCTCGGAGTTGGCCTTGCGCGTGTACCAATCGCCCTCGGTGGCCGGCGTGTGGTTCTCGGCGCCGCCGTCGTACGCGTCGTTGGCCGACTCGTGGTCGTCCCACGTGCAGATCCACGGAACGTCGACGTGGGCGGCCTGCAGATCCGGGTCGGACTTGTACTGACCGTGCCGCTGGCGGTAGTCGGCAAGGGTGACGATCTCGTGGGTGGGCGAATGCTGCCGGACTACGCCGTCGCGCCCCGGAAAGCCGCCCGTCTCGTACTCGTAGATGTAGTCGCCGAGATGGACGATGGCGTCGAGGTCTCCCCTGGCTGCCAGGTGGCGATAGGCACCGAAGTACCCCGATTCCCAGTTGGAGCACGAGACGACGCCGAAACGCACCGCATCGATGTCGGCATCGTTGGCCGGGGCGGTGTGCGTGGTGCCGACGGCCGATGCCGCGTCGCTCGTCCGGAAGTCGTAGAAGTACGTGGTGTCTGCGCTGAGGCCGTCGACGTCGACTTTCACGGTGTGATCGGTGTCGGGGCCAGTGGAGACGGTTCCGGAGGCGACGACGTCGCTCATGTCCACGTTCCGGGCGATGCGCCAGGTCACCGATACCTGCGGGCCGACGCCGGAGCCCGGGGTGGCGTCGGGCGTAGGGGTGATGCGGGTCCACAGAATGATCGCGTCGGGCAACGGATCTCCCGATGCCACCCCGTGCAGAAAGCCTCGGTCGCTGCCCTGGGCGTGGGCGACCGCGGGCAGTGTCGTGACGACTCCGGCCACGGCAACGGCCACCGACGACGAGCGAAGAAACGTTCTTCTGGACAGCGCAGAATCAGCGGGCATCGGGTCAGTCCATGCGATGGATCGTCGGTGGTCAAGTAAGGCGCGCCTGGGTCGGCCACAGTGTTCACCAGCCGGCCATGCTGCGGACGCTGGTTTGCCGTCGTCGCTGCGGGAGAACACTCCGAGAATGGACGCTCTGTGGTTGTTCGGTGATCAGCTCGGCCCGCACTTCCACTCTGTGGACGAGCATGCCGAGCGTGACGTGCTGATGATCGAGTCCCGGCGCGTGTTTCGACGCCGGCGATACCACCGACAGAAGCTCCATCTCGTGCTGTCGGGGATGCGTCATCTGGCCGACGAGCTGGGTGATCGCGTCACTTATCTGCAGACCGAGACGTATCGCGAAGCCCTGGCCGAGTACGGCAAGCCCGTGGTGGTGTTCGAGCCCACCTCGCATGCGGCGGAGAAGTTCGTCGCTGCCTTGCACGAGGAGGGTCTGGTCTCGGAAATTCTGCCGACGCCGATGTTCGCGCTCCCCCGGGCCGAGTTCGCCGACTGGGCGGCCGAGCGCGGCACCTTTCGCATGGAGACGTTCTACCGCGAGCAGCGCAAGAGATTCGATGTGCTGATGGACGGTGCCGACCCAGTCTCTGGCAAATGGAACCTCGACGCCGAGAATCAGTCGCCACCCCCTAAGGGACGGCTGACCCTGGGCGTGGAAGAACCGTGGTGGCCGACCGAGGATGCCATCGACGACGAGGTGCGTGCCGATCTCGATTCGTGGGAGCTGGACACCGTCGGTGTGGACGGGCCTCGCGTGTTTGCGGTGACTGCTTCTGAGGCGTCGGAAGCGTTGTCGCACTTCGTCAATTACCGCTTGGACGACTTCGGCAAATACGAGGACGCGGTGATGGCCGACGACTGGACGATGTCGCACTCGCTGTTGTCGGTCCCGCTCAACCTCGGTCTGCTGCAACCGTTGGACGTGGCGCACGCCGCCGAGGACGCCCATCGCGACGGCACCCCGCTGGCGAGCGTGGAGGGTTTCGTTCGGCAGATCCTCGGCTGGCGCGAATACGTGTGGCACCTCTACTGGCATATGGGGCCGGAGTACCTCGAACGGAACAAACTCGAAGCCCATGAGCCACTACCGGATTGGCTTCTCGAGTTGGACGGCGATGCGGTGGTCGCGAAGTGCCTCTCCAGTACCGTCGACGGCGTACGCGACCGCGGCTGGGTGCACCACATTCCGCGGCTGATGATCCTGGGAAACTTTGCGCTGCAACATGCCTGGGACCCACGAGCGCTGACCGAGTGGTTCGCCACGGCTTTCGTCGACGGATTTGCCTGGGTGATGCCGGTGAACGTCATCGGCATGAGCCAGCACGCGGACGGTGGACTGATCGCCACCAAGCCCTACGCTTCGGGTGGGGCGTACCTGAACCGCATGACCGACTACTGCGGCACATGCGAATTCAATCCGAAAAAGAGGCTGGGTGACGACGCCTGCCCCTTCACCGCGGGCTACTGGGCCTTCGTCCACCGACACCGCGAGATGCTGGCACTGAACCACCGCACCGCGCGACAGGTGTCGTCGATGAACCGATTGAACGACCTCGAGCAGGTGCTGGAACAGGAACGCCAACGCGAGGTGTACTGACGCGCCCTCGACTATCGCGAGCATCGACTCGGGAGGAGGCTCGGCGGCAGTGAGATCAGCCCTGCCTTGCGCGGCGTCGTGGGCACCGACTGCGCGACGCCCACCACGCCGGCTGAGACGCTGCCACGAGGACCGAGCGTGTTCCACCTGTCGCAGCCGACAGTGCATTCAGTCCGCCGCGCACAGAGGATCCCAGAACAACTGAGTAGAGCAGCAGAATTGGCAGATCGCTCGAGCGCAGGTTCGGGCGTCGCCGTCGGCGATACCGAGCGGACTCTTGGGGGCATTGCGCTCCGCACCGAATCGTCATCGCGAGATCACACCGCCGCAGAATTTGACGTCTCACCCCGGCTCGGCACTCGGGCAACGTTCGGGGTCGATGGGTCCGGTCCACATGCACCGATGCTCGGGTGTACTTCTCGTCGAAGTATCGCGGTCTTGTGCGGTCGCCGGAGAGATCGAGCCTTTACCATGCGCCACCGACAGGTTCGGATTATCGAATCCTTATGCACAGCAATAGTTTTCGATTGCACCATCATTGCGTATCGAACGCACGTTCGATACACTTCTTCCTATGACCACGGAGATCTGGCAACTGAGCGAAGCAGAACTGCTCGCCGACGCTGCCGCGGTCTCCCACGACATCCAATTGCTGGAAGCCCGGCGGATCGCATTGGTCGCCGAGATCGACACCCGCGTCTCGCGGGAGAAACTCGGCTTCCCCGGGCCCGCCGGTTGGCTGACTTCGACCACCCTCCTCACCCCCAGCAAAGCGAACAAGATCGTCGCCCTCGCCCGCGGACTGAAGAACTTCCCCGACATCGCCGACGCTGTGAACACCGGCAGCATGTCCGTCGACCACGCCGCCCTGATCCTCACCTTCGCCGAAACACCACCGAAGAACCTCCCGCAAGAGGGTCGCGATATCGCCCGCACCGCGATGATCACCGCCGCCACCGGGCCCGGGGCACGCACCGACAAGATCCGTGAAGCGATCACCAAACTCGAGGACACCTACGGCAGCGACAAGCCGCCCCCTGAGGACACCGACCGCAACGAACTGTTCGCATCGAAGATGCTTAACCAACGCCTCTGCCTCAAAGCCGACTTCGATGCCGTCACCGCAGAAAAGCTATTCACCGCACTCTCACCGCTGACCGAACCCCGGCCCGCAGCCGACGGCACCCCCGACGAACGCAGTCCCGCGAGGCGACGCGCCGAGGCATTCGGGCAGATCCTCGACCACTACCTTGCTACCAAGGATCGCCCCACCGAAGGCGGCGAAAGACCGCACATCAACCTGCACATCCGGTTGCAGGACCTCCACAGCCTGAGCGGTCAGAACACCGACGACATCACCGACGACGAAACCACCCGCACAGCAGCAGAATCCGACAACGCCGATCCAGCCGACCCGGTGGACATCGACGCCGGCAACCCGATCCACTCCGACCCAATACACTCCGACCTGACCGAGTCGGACGCGGCGGATGAACTCCAGACCGGCAGCGCTGTCGGACCGAGCCAGGATCGCAGCGCGTATCGGGACCTGTTCGGCGATGGCACCACCGTCGGGTGGCTGCCCTGGATGGGACCACTCTCGCGCAACACCTCCCGCCAACTCGCCTGCGACTGTGTTCTCACCGCGATCGTCATGGACGAGAACGGCAACCCGTTGAACCTCGCCCGCACCGCCCGGACCGTCACCGCGAAACAGAAACGAGCATTGACTGCCCGCGATCACGGTTGCGCGTTCCCGGGCTGCGGAAAACCCGCCGCCTGGACCGAAGGTCACCACATCTGGCACTGGGCCGATGGTGGCCCCACCGATATGGACAACCTCGTCCTCCTGTGTGGATTTCACCACCGACTCATCCACCACTCCGAGTGGGAAGTGTTCATCGGCACCGATCAGCACCCCTGGTTCGTACCGCCGGCATCCGTCGACCCGTACCGAGAACCCCGGCAATCTCACGCCCGAGCAGGCCCCCACATCGCATAGTCCCCTCGAACGCACACCAGCCCCGCACCGAGAACACGGTGCGGGGCTGGAAGAGATTGCTCAACAGATTGATTCGAGTAGACCACCGTGGGCTTTCTGCACCGTCTGCGGGTCTGGGACTCGATGGGGTCGAGATCAACCGTCTCTTCTACGCTCCGCTCAATTGGTCGAAGACATGCCGGCGTCGACCTTCGCAACAGCCTCGTCGATCATCGGCACGTATCGCTCGAGTGCCCACGGCACTGTCAGCGGGTTGATGATCGACGACCCGGTGACGAAGGACTGATCCGTCGGCGCAACGACCGACCCACGGGACACGGCCGGAATCTGCTTGTACGCAGGCTGATTCTCTGTGTCGGTGCGGTTCTGCGGATCTGAGTAGAAGGTGAAGATCAGATCGGAGTCGTTCAACAGATTCGCGTTCTCCAAGCCGATCACCGATGAGTCGGTGCCCTCAGTCTCGTCGAGCGTGTTCACCACCGGATCGACCTGCAGCCCGAGGCCGCGGACCATCGCGACGCGCTGCTCGTCGGCGAGGAACACTCCGAGCGTTCCGGGGCCGGTGTTGTAGATGTAAGAGAAGCTCACGTCCGAATACTCGGGGTGCTGGGCGGCAGCGTCGGCGAAGCGGTCCTCTATCTTGTCGATCTCATCCGCCGCCTTCTGCTCCTCGCCCATGGCCTTGCCGATGACGGTGATCTGGTCCTGCCACGTCGTGGTCCACGGCTTCTCCTCGTAGGCGACCACCGGGGCGAAGGCACTGAGCTTGTCGAACTGATCCTGCGTGACGCCGGACCACGGTGCCAGAATCAGATCCGGTTCGAGAGCCGCGACGGCCTCGATGTTCAATTCGGTTCCGCCCGTGAACTGCTGAGGAAGCTCGGCACCCAATTCGGTGACCGCGTCGTGCACCCACGGGAGGTAGCCGGTGTCGTCGGCACCCCAGGAATACTCCTCGACGCCCACCGGGACGGTACCCAACGCGATCGCCGTCTCTGCCGAACCCTGCCCGAGCGTCACGATGCGCTCCGGCTTCTCGGTGATGACGGCCTGACCCAGCGCCGAATCGATGGTGACGGCCGCGAAGTCGCTGCCCGCCTGTGGTTCCTCAGCGGTATCGGTACTCGAACACGCACCGACCACAAGGGCCGACACCGTGAGCGCGGACAGCAGGGTTGCGCGGCGCGCAGTCCGTCGACCGGTCGGTGAAACAGAGAACATGGTTACCTTTCGACAAGCAAAGGGACTTTAAAGTAACCCTAGGCTAACCTCTCATCCGGATTCAAATGCGCTGCACAGCGGGCGTTCGCTACGGTGGAGGCATGAGCCTTCCTCGCCCCGCACCCGACCGGACTGCCGTCGTGACCGGAGCGTCTTCCGGAATCGGTGCCGCCATCGCTCGCGAACTCGCCTCCCGAGGTCACGGACTCACCCTCGTCGCCCGCCGCGCCGACAAGCTCGACGAGCTTGCGGACGAGCTCCGCTCGCGGGGAGTTCGCGCCGAGGTGCTCGCAGCAGACCTGTCCGATCGCACCGCCCGCGCCGAATTGCTCGGGCGCATCACCGAACTCGGACTGATACCGGACATCCTGGTGAACAACGCCGGGCTGTCGACGCTCGGCCCGGTCGTCGAATCCGACCCCGAAGCAGAGATGAACATGATCGAGGTCGACGTGGTTGCCGTCGCCGATCTCTGCACTCGCTTCCTCCCCGGCATGACCGAGCGACGACGCGGAGCTCTGCTGAACGTGGCCTCCACCGCCGCGTTCCAGCCGCTTCCCGGCCAAGCGGGCTACGGCGCATGCAAGGCGTTCGTTCTCTCCTACACCCAGTCTCTGACCGGAGAACTGCGCGGAACGGGAGTGACAGCCACCGCGCTGTGCCCAGGACCGGTACAGACCGGTTTCGGCGAGGCCGCGGGCTTCGCGAAAGACGACGCCGAGAAGGCACTACCTTCGATCATGTGGGTGTCGGCAGAAACGGTGGCCAAGACCGCCGTCGACGACATGGCCAAGGGACGGATGGTGTCGATCCCCGGGCCCGCCAACCGCATCGGATCGATCTTCGCCCAGATCACCCCGCGTACATTGTTGGTGCCCATGCTCACTCGTATTCATCCAGGCCTGAAGAACGGCGCATCCTCATGAGCCGCGAGTTCACAGTGTCCGACAGCGTCGTTGTCAACGCCGACGCCGACACCCTCTACGCAGCGATCAGCGACCCCACCAAGATGGGCCGGTGGAGTCCCGAAAATACCGGTGCCACCGTGCACGATCCTCGCGAGAGCGCCTACGTGGGAATGGTATTCGACGGAACCAACAAGCGCGGCCGGGCGAAGTGGATCACTCGCTGCACCGTGACCGCAGCCGACCCGGGCAAGACCTTCGAGTTCCGCGTCCACGCCATCGGTAAGAGCGCTCCGAAGATCAAGGGCGCTAACGCAACCTGGCGATACGACTTCGAGCCGGTCGCGGGCGGCACAAAGGTCACCGAAACCTGGACCGACGACAGAACGAAATGGCCCGATGCCCTGGCGCTCGTGTTCGACAAGATCGTCACCAGCGGCAAGACGTTCCCGCAGTTCCAGCGTCGCAACATCCGAAAGACGCTGGAAAACCTGCAGAAGCGTTACGCCTGACGGCTAGGCCTGCCGGGTGTACAGGCCGAGAACGTACGACGCCTGCCCGGCATGCTGAAGGTCGTCGGAGACCACGGACACCAGGCGCGCACCCAACGTGACCGGCGGATCCCAGTTCTCGTCGACGATCCGGTCCAGATCGTCGGTCGAGATACCGCTCAGGTACGCAACGGTTTTCGAGTGCACGGCGTCGTGGTATTCGCGCAACAACTCGGCGCTCGAGGTGACCTGAGCGACGTCGGAGGACGATTGGCCGAACCCGATGTCGGACTTGTCGAACGGCAATCCGAAACGCTCGAACCACGAGTCCGACGTCCAGACCTGTTCGCTCCCGGCCACACCCGCGATGTGGTCGTCCTGCACCCGCGTGAGGTGCCACAGCAACCACGCGATGCTGTTGGCATCGGCGTCGGGCCGATAGGTCAACGCGGCAGCGGGGATGTCGTCCAACACCGAGTGAACGAGTTCCTTGATCCGGCCGAACGCGTCGGTCAGCAGGTCGTTGTGGTTCATCGAGTACGCCTCTTTCGTCGAGCACTGATAGCCAGCCATGCATACCCCGATTGCCGCGAAGGGAACATCGGGGCCCTCCAGGCGCGTTGAACCCGGTATGACTTCTCCAGCAATTGTGTACACCCGCACCGGCGATTCGTCCGTCCTCGAACCGAAAGATCGCGAGGTGACCGAGCCGGCCGCAGGCGAAGTGCGCGTGCGCGTCGTGGTCTCGGGCGTCAATCCGACGGACTGGAAGAACAGGACCGGTTCCGGACCGGGCGAGAAGCTGGCGTTCGACGAGGTGGTTCCGAACCAGGACGGTGCCGGAGTGATCGACGCCGTGGGCCCTGAAGTCGAGGGGCTGGCCGTAGGAGATCGCGTCTGGGTGTACCTGGCCCAGCATCAGCGCCCGACCGGAACGGCGCAGAAGTTCACCAACCTTCCCGCGTCCCGTGTGGTGGCTCTGCCCGACGGCGTCAGCTTCGACGTCGGCGCGAGCCTCGGCGTACCCGCGATGACGGCACACCGCGCATTGACGGTGTCGGAGGACGGCCCGTCTCGCTTGCATCCCGGGGCGTTGGAGGGCAAGTCGGTTCTCGTCGCCGGTGGCGCCGGTGCCGTCGGCCATGCCGCGATCCAATTGGCCCGCTGGGCAGGCGCGACCGTGGTGACGACCGTCAGCGGACCGGAGAAGGGCGCACTGGCCACCGCTGCCGGCGCGCACCACGTGGTGAACTACAAGACCGGAGACGCCGCCGCTGACATCCGCGAATTGGTGCCCGGCGGAATCGATCTGGTGGTCGAGGTCGCTCCCGCACAGAACGCCGCACTCAACGCGGCCGTGGGAGCGAACCGAGCATCCGTAGCCGTCTACGCCAACAACGGCGGCGACACCATCACCCTCGACGTCCGGCCGAACATGGTGCTCAACACTCGCTACCAGTTCGTGCTGCTCTACACCGTGGGCGACGAGGCTCTGCGCAACGCCGAGGCGGACGTCAGCGCAGCGGCGGCAGCAGGTGTGCTGGAGGTGGGCGAAGCCACCGGCCTCCCTCTGCACCGCTTCCCGCTGAGCGAGACCGCGGCTGCTCACGACGCCGTGGAGAACGGAACCGTCGGCAAAGTGCTGATCGACGTCTCCACCGAATAACTCAGGTGATGACCGGCAACGTGGACCATGGGAAATTGATCCACTTGTCGGTCTCTCGCCACGAGTAGTCCGGCTGCACAATGGTTCTGGGCTTGGTGTAGATCACGGCCGACCGCACTTCGGCCGTGTGCGCCTTCAGTAGATCGATCACCAGCGCCAGGGTGCGGCCGGAATCGGCGACGTCGTCGACCACGAGCAGCTTCTTGCCGACGATCGCGTCGGTATCCAGAAGTGGTTCGAGCACAACGGGATCAGGCAGGGTCTCTTCGATATCGGAGTAGAACTCGACGTTGAGGGTGCCGGCAGCCTTGACGCCCATGGCGTAGGAGATGGCACCGGCAGGGATGAGTCCGCCGCGGGCGATCGCGATGACGATATCCGGAACGAACCCGTCGCCCACGATCTTCTTCGTCAGATCGCGCGAGGCGTCTCCGAAGGTCTCCCACGTCAGTACTTCGCGTTCCGGTTCGGTCATGACGGATTACTTTACCCAAGGCCTATTTTTGCCGAATGAGCAAATTCGTTTGCGCTCGGGGACGACAGCGGGCAGTCTCGAACCATGGCCGACCACACACCTGCGCACACTCATCCAGCCGACCCGACCCACCCGGAACCGGATTTCGAGAACGGTGCCTTCGACGAATCGTTCTGGGACAACCTCTACAACCAACGCACCGCCATCTGGAGCGGAAATCCCAACGCCGTGTTGGTACAGGAAGCGTCCGAGCTGATTCCGGGCCGCGCCCTGGACATCGGCTGCGGTGAAGGTGCCGACTCACTCTGGCTGGCCGGCGAAGGATGGAACGTGACCGGCGTCGACATCTCCGATGTGGCTCTCGGCCGCGCTCGCGCCGCACAGCAGGCACTCGGGTCACAGACGCTCGCGGTGGATTGGCGTCAGGAAGACGTTCTGGACTGGACTCCCCCGGCCGCGGCGTTCGATCTGGTGTCGGTGCACTTCTTGCAGGTGCCGCCGGACGAATTGGAACTGACCACCCGCAGGTTCGCCGCGGCGGTCGCGACGAAGGGCCGTCTACTGATCGTCGGGCACAGTCCCAGCGACAGCCACGCCTCGCAGCATCCGGCCAAGCACCGACTGTTCGCACCGGAACCGGTCGTCGCTGCGGCGGGCGACGGGTTCGAGGTGATCCACGCCGAACACCGCACCCGGACGACGCCGGACGGCGACGAGCGAATCGACACAGTGGTGGTGCTGCAGCGCCGGTAAACTCTTCGCAGTGATCTCGCAGTCGACGTACCGAATTCCCCTGGCCGTCACGTTCGTCGTCGCGCTGATCGTTCTCTTCACCCCCGCGTCCGGGGTGCCTTCCGGCTTTCAGCACAGCGACAAGATCATTCATTGCATCCTGTTCGCTGCTCTCGCCTACACCTCCCGACTCGCCGGCGTCGGCTGGGTCAGCACCGCACTGTGGGTGTCGGCGTTCGCAGTGGTATCGGAGTTCCTGCAGGCGATCCTGCCGCTCGGTCGCTCCGGATCGGCCGCCGACGCACTCGCCGACGCCGTCGGTATCGCACTGGGCCTGGTCGCAGCGAGCAGGGTTCTACCGCAGCGCGTCCGCAAGGCACCGCACCTGCACTAGACTGAGACGGCACCGGGGTTCCTCGGCCAGCGCGAACACTCCGGAAGGAACGTCATCACCTCGTCTTCTGCCCCGCACGATATCTACCTCGTTCCACCGGAGCACGAGACCAACGATGCCGTCACCCGAGAATCCGACGCTGCCGCCGCGCGCTTGAGCGAACGGTCCGACGTCGTCAGCCACGACGGCCGCTACGCACTGACCATCACCTCGACCACCCCGCACCAGGCGATGGTCGAAGATCTGCTGTTCGTGCGCGCCGTGCTCGACGCCGCGCGGATCAAGTACCTACTGGTGCGCGGCAACGACGAGCGTCCCGTCATCGCCATAGAACTGGCCGCTCGCGAGGCACTGACCACGGCCCTGGTGCATGCCTGCCGCGCCGAGCCCTTCTACTCCAAGACCGTCGACGCCCGCGGAAAAGCGGTACTGGTAGCCGATGGCACCTTGTCGCCGTCGTCGAACGCGCGCATCGTGCGGCTCTACCGCCCACGTGTCGAGCCGTTCAGCGGGCTCTACTACGGCGCATCGACCGCGGTGCAGATCGAGCTGTGGTCGTTCTCACCGTCCGAGATCGTGCTGCCGATCGAGAACTCGCTCACTCGCCGCAACATCCGGCCCGACGAGGCCGTCCGCGGCACCGTCGAGCGCTTCGGCCGAACCTGGCCGACCATCGAGAACATGTTCGCCGACCACGCGTCGGACATCAATTTCGACATCGACATCGTGTTCTCGTGGGTCGACGGTTCGTCCGCAGAATTCCAGGCTCAACGCGCCCGCCGGATGGCGAACTACGTCGTCGGCGAAGGCGACGATTCGGCCGCCCGGTACCGGCAGATCGACGAACTGAAGTACGCACTGCGGTCGATTCACCTGTACGCGCCGTGGATCAGGCGCATCTTCGTCGCCACCGACTCACCGAGGCCGGCGTGGCTCGCCGACCATCCCAAGGTGACGTTCGTGCCGAGCGAGGCGTTCTTCGTCGATACCTCCGTACTGCCGACGCACAATTCGCAGGCCGTCGAATGCCAGCTGCACCACATCCCCGGGTTGTCCGAGCACTTCCTGTACTCGAACGACGACATGTTCTTCGGTCGCCCCGTCAGCCCGTCGATGTTCTTCTCCCCCGGCGGAATCAGCATGTTCATCGAGGCGACGACGCGAATCGGATTGGGCTACAGCGACGCCGACCGCAGCGGCTTCGAGAACGCGGCACGCGTGAACCGTCGGATCCTGCAGGACCGCTTCGGGATGACGACCACCCGGCACCTCGAGCATGCGGCAACGCCGTTGCGCCGCAGCGTGATGCAGGAAATGGAGAACGAGTTCCCCGACGAGTTCGCCTCCACCGCTGCCAGTGCATTCCGCGCGAGTACGAACATCTCGGTCACGAATTCGCTGTACCACTACTACGCGCTGATGAGCGGACGCGCCGTGGTCCAGAAGGATGCGAAGGTTCGGTACATCGACACCACGTCCGTCGCGGGTCTCGAGTTGATGGAGAAGCTGCTGCCCAAAAGATCGGTCGACTTCTTCTGCCTCAACGACGGCAGCTTCCCGGAGGTCGACCTCGATCTGCGCACGCGCACCGTGACGCAGTTCCTGGACAAGTACTTCCCCATCGTCGCCCCCTGGGAACGCACCCAGAACTAGGCGTCGCTGAACAACTTTCGACGGGCGCTGTCGGCAATGGTCACTCCCGCTGCGTCGAGCCGACGCGCGGTCTCCTCTGCCGACACTGCCTCTCCCACAGTGTCGTACGAGCCCGTCGGTACCACCGAATGGACGACGGTGTCGTCGTAGAGGTGAACCAGGTTGTAGCCCTGGGCTCCGTCGCGACCGCGCAACCCGCCGGCGGGGACATTGAGATCCTGGGTGTAGCACGTGGCCGACGCGACCGAGACGGGAATGCCCGCGAACGTCGCTGTCGTCGAATAGTGCAGATGTCCAGCGAGTATCGATCGCACGTCGCTGCCGCGCAGCACGTCCGCCAGGCGCGGCTGATCGATGAGCTCGACCAGAACTGCGAGATCGAGCACGGTCGGTACCGGCGGGTGGTGCATCGCCAGGATCGTGCCGAACTCGGCAGGGGTTACGAGAGTGTTTGCGAGCCAGGCCAATTGCTCGTCGGCGAGCTCACCGTGATGCTTTCCGGGGACGGTCGTATCCAGGGTGACGATGCGAAGCCCGTCGACGTCGTGCACGCGATCGATGGACTGCCCGCTCGGTTCGGCGTCGAGCAGGGTCCGACGGAACGTCGCGCGGTCGTCGTGATTGCCCATCGCCCAGACGATCTGCGCGCCGAGCTCCTCGGCCACCGGCTCGACCAGAGCGCGGAGCTTCTCGTAGGCGCCCGCCTCGCCCTTGTCCGTCAGATCACCGGTGAACACCAACGCATCGGGCCGCACCCCCGAGTTCCGAACATCGGTCATCACCTGTTCGAGCCGCAACTCACTGTCCACGCCGCCGTACAAGCGACCGCCGCCGTCGACGAGATGCGTGTCGCTGATGTGCAACAAGCAGTGATGGGGACGTGGGTACTCGGCCATCCGAGACTTCATCGAACTCTCGCTCACGATCGGACCTACCGTTTCACGATCACCCGGTCGGGCGAACGCCACTGCCACAAGCCAAGCATACGAGCGTTCACTGAGAAAAAGCTGGTCGAATCCGGACGGTGAACACCGTGGAAACTCCTGGCGTGTGGCAGGTTGAGAACATGACGTCTTCCAAGTGGACCTCCCTGCTCGCAGCCGCGGCACTGACCGTGGGCACGATGCTCGGGATCGGGGTGGCTCCGGCCGCTGCGCAGGGCCTGCCGACCGTTGTCCTCGTGCACGGTGCCTTCGCCGACAGCACCAGCTGGGACGGTGTCGCGGCCAACTTACGCGGCTGCGGCTACCCCGTCGTCACCGCCGAGAACTCACTGCGCGGCCCCGCGATCGATGCGGCCTCGGTGACCGACGTCGTCGAGAACATCGACGGGCCCGTGGTGCTGGTCGGCCATTCCTACGGCGGCACGGTGATCAGCAACGTGCACGCGGACAACGTGGAGGCTCTGGTCTACGTCGCGGCGTTCATGCCGGTCGAAGGCGAACCCGTCGCCCTCGAACTCGACCCGTTCCGATTCCCCGTGACGGCTCTGGTCCCACCCGTGATCGGGCTGTCGATCGTCGACGATTCGACCAACCTGATCGGCAAGAACGTCGACTCGTACATCACGCCCGCGCTCTTCCGTCCGTTCTTCGCCCCCGATGTCACCGAGGAGCAGGCCGCCCGCATGGCGGCGCACCAGAAGACCATCGCTGCCGGTGCCTTGCTCGAACCGAGCGGTCCGCCGTCCTGGGCGCATACGCCGTCGTGGGCGCTGATCCCCCAGCAGGATCAGATCATCCCGACGTCGGCCGAGCGGTTCATGGCGCAGCGGGCCGGCGCCCGGGTGACCGAGGTGCCGGGCTCGCACGCCATCCTGGTCTCGAACCCCGCGGCTGTGGCCGACCTTGTGGTGCAGGCGGATTCGGGTAGCTGACGCGTCCGACAGACGACAACGGGCCCGACCACCTGGACGAGGTGGCCGGGCCCGTGTTCTTCTACCGGATCAGATTCCGATGAGGTCGTGATCGCCGACCTTGTCCGACAGGATGCGCAGGTGCTCGTCGGCCCCACCGAGAGTGTGCTCGATGGCCACGAGCCGACTGGTGTAGTGCCCGACGGGATATTCGGCCGTGACGCCGATTCCGCCGTGCAGCTGAATTGCCTCCTGGCCGATCTTGCGACCGGAACGCGAGATCTGCAGCTTGGCGCGCGAGGCGATGGTCGTGTCGACATTGCCGTCCGCCAACGACATCGTGGCGTAGAGGCTCATGCTGCGGGCCAGCTCGAGTAGCACGTACATGTCCGCCGCACGGAAGGTGAGCGCCTGGAACTTGGCCAGCGGAACCCCGAACTGCTTGCGCTGCTTGAGGTAATCGGTGGTCAGCCGCAGCGCCTCCTCCATTGCTCCCACTGCCTCGGCACACAGTGCGGCCTGTGCGCGCACCTCGGCACCGGTGATCGCAGCGGCTGCGTTCTCGGCCGAACCCAGCGGTTCTGCAGCAACGTCGGAGAATTCGATCTGCGCGGCGCGCTGCCCGTCGTGGGTGGCGTACGACTTGCGGGTCAGCCCGGTCGCGTCGCCGTCGACGACGAACAATCCGGTTCCACCGCCGGGAAGCACGGCACTGACGACGATGACGTCAGCGCTGCCGCCGTGCGGAACCGGGTTCTTGACGCCGCTGATCGACCACGATCCACCGTCCTCGGTCGCCGTGGTGGCGACCTCGACGTTGGGCCAGCGACTGCCGGATTCGTTGTGCGCGAACGCCAACATCGACGAGCCCTCGGCCACGGGTGGCAGAAGTCGCTTGCGCTGATCGGCTGAGCCGAGCTCGGAGATGAGCCCGCCGGGCACGAGAACGGCGTCGAGAATGGGCTCCGGCGCGAGCCGGCGTCCGACCTCGGTCATGACCGCCATGATCTCCACGGGACCGGCATCCATCCCGCCGTCGTCCTCGCTGAACGTCAGACCCAGCAGACCGACCTCGGCCAGTTGCTTCCAGACGTCGGTGCTCCACCCCAGCTCACCGGCCACGATCTTGTTGCGCTTCTCGGTGTCGTAAGCGCGCGAAAGAACCTCACGGGTGGTGTCGCGCAGCAGTTTCTGCTCTTCGTTGAGTTCGAAATCCATGTCTTCAGATGCTCCCTTACAGTCCGAGAATCGCCGACGCGATGATGGTGCGCTGAACCTCGTTCGAGCCGCCGTAGATCGAGACCTTGCGATAGTTGAGGTAGTTCGGTACCGACCGCTGCGCCCAACCGTCGCTCTCGATGTCCTCGCCTGCCTCGTAGGGCAAGGAGTCCGGCCCGGCGATGTCCATCAGCAATTCGGTTGTGGTCTGCTGCAATTCGGAACCCCGCAGCTTCAGAATCGACGATGCCGGGTTCGGCTTGCCGTCGTCCGAGCTCGAGACCATCCGCAACTGGGTGAGCTCGAGGGCGAGCAGTTCGTTCTCCACCTCGGCCAGCTTGGCCGCGAACAGTGGATCCTCGAGCAGCGTCCCGGTGCCGACCTTCGTCTGCGCGGCGTGCTTCTTCGCCTGTCCCAGTCGAACTTTGGTGTGTCCGGCGCGGGCGACGCCGGTGCGCTCGTTGCCGAGCAGGAACTTCGCGTAGCTCCAGCCCTGGTTCTCCTCGCCCACGAGGTTCTCGGCCGGGACGCGGACGTTGTCGAAGAACACCTCGTTGACCTCGACGCTGCCGTCGACCAGCTTGATGGGACGCATCTCGATGCCGGGGGTGTTCAGATCGATGAGCAGGAACGAAATTCCGGCCTGCTTCTTCGGTGCATCGGGGTTGGTGCGTACCAACGCGAAGATCCAGTCGGCGTACTGGCCGAGAGTGGTCCACGTCTTCTGGCCGTTGACGATGTAGTCGTCACCGTCGCGGATGGCAGTGGTGCGCAACGACGCCAGGTCGGATCCGGCCTCGGGCTCGGAGAACCCCTGACACCACCAGATGTCGAGGTTCGCCGTCTTGGGCAGGAACTTCTCCTTGATCTCCTGCGAGCCGAAGGTCGCAATGACCGGGCCGACCATCGAGGCGTTGAACGCCAGCGGCTCGGGTACCGAGGCCAGCTGCATTTCGTCGAGCCAGATGTGCCGCTGGACAGCGGTCCAGTCGCGCCCGCCGAACTCAGCAGGCCAGTGCGGCACAGCCAGGCCGTTCTCGTTCAGGATTCGCATGGTCGTAACCACCTCGTCCTTGCTCAACTCCTGACCCGTCGCGTTCTTCTCGCGAATCTCGGCGGGGATCTTCGTGGTGAAGAACGTCCGCATCTCGTCGCGGAACGCGGCCTCTTCTTCTGTCAGGGCAAGATTCATCGACAATCCTCCGTGCTCGTTCGCTTATCTCGGTATCGACCGTACTCCCTGGTAACTCTGGGATATTCTCCGCTCACTATGACTTTTCTGGCACTGGTTCGGCACGGTGAAACGAACTGGAATCTGCACGGGCGTCTACAGGGCTCTTCGGACATTCCTCTCAACGACACCGGCCGTGCTCAGGCCCGTGAGGCCGGCTACCAATTGGAGTTCCGTACGTGGGATCACCTGATCAGTTCGCCGCTGATCCGGGCCTCGGAAACCGCGGACATCATCGGCGCTCACCTGGGCCTGACCCGCACCGTCGAATTTCCCGATCTGGCCGAACGACACTTCGGCGACGCCGAAGGATTCACCGACTGGGACGCGTACTCGCACTGGCCGGACGGCCGGTACCCGGGCTTGGAGCCGCGTTCGAACCTGATCGTGCGCGGTGTGCGAGCCGTCGACGAGATCGCCTCGCGCTATCCGGACTCCGCGGTGATCGCCGTGGCCCACGGCGGCGTCATTCGAGCCATCTTCGACGCCATCCGTCGACGACACTCCCCCCGAATACTCAACGCCGGTGTGTCCACACTCGAACACGACGGCACCCGATGGACGGTTCGCACCATCAACGGCGTTGCGGTCTGACAGGATTTTCGTCCATGGAGATCGAACGTCGCATCGCCGAACTCGGCTTCGAGCTGCCCGGTGAACCGAGCGCACCACCGGGATTCGAGTTCTCCTTCGACTGGGTTCGCGTGCGCGGCAACCGAGTCTTCGTCTCGGGTCATTCGCCGCTCGCACCGGACGGAACCCTCGCCGGTCCGTTCGGTGCGGTGCCGTCCGAAGTCGACCTCGACGCCGCCACCGACGCCGCGCGTGACACCGCCCTCGCGGTTTTGGGCAGCCTCGCCCGTGCCATCGGAGATCTCGATCGAATCAGCGCGTGGCTGACCGTCACCGGCTCGGTCAATGCCGATCACGGCTTCACTCAGACCACCACCGTCGTCAACGGGTTCTCTGATCTGGTGTTGGCGATCTTCGGACCCGAAATCGGTGCGCATGCGCGGACTGCGCTGGGAGCGGCCGCATTGCCGATGAACAACACCGTCGTCGTGTCAGCGGAACTGGAGATCGACGGGTAGGTTTTTCTCCACTCGTCATTACAGCGAAAGCAGGCCTAGATGGTGCGCAGATCCACTCTGGTTCTGGTCGCGATTCTGATCGGCATACTCGGATTGTCCGGGTGTAGTTCGTCGTCGCAATCCCTCCTGGACCGAGTGCGCGACGACGGTGTACTCGTCGTCGGCACCGAGGGCACGTACAGCCCGTTCAGTTATCAGGGCGGGGACGGCCAACTCACCGGCTACGACATCGACGTCATCAACGCGGTCGGCGACGAACTGGGCGTCCGCGTCGACTTCGTGCAGACCCCCTTCGACTCGATCTTCGCCGGGCTGCAATCGCAACGCTTCGACCTGATCGCGAACCAGGTGTCGATCACCCCCGCCCGGCAGTCGACCTACGACCTGTCCAAGCCGTACACGGTGTCCGAAGGCCAGATTCTCACCGCCGCGAACAACACCACGATCACCTCGACGGCCGATCTGGCCGGCAAGACCACCGCCCAATCGTCGACGAGCAACTGGGCCGAGGTCGCTGCAGACGCGGGCGCGAACGTCGAGGCGGTCGAGGGATTCGTCCAAGCGGTCGCGCTCGTCAAGGACGGCCGGGTGGACGCCACCGTCAACGACTCGCTCGCCATCGCGGAATACCTGCAGCAGACCGGCGACACGGGAGTGCGGGTCTCCGGAAACACGGGCGACACGACGCTGCAGTCCTTCGTGGCCCGCAAGAACAGTGGCCTGATGGACGAGGTCGACGCGGCGATCGACACCCTCCGTGACAACGGCACCATCGCCGAGATCTCGAAGAAGTACTTCGGCAGCGACGTCGCGGCACCGACCTCCGACACCGCGGCACCGGTGAGCGAGGACGCAGGAACCACTGCGCCGTCGAAGATGCAGTTGGTACTCGACAACCTGTGGCCGATGCTGAAGGCGACGGTCACCATGACGATCCCGCTGACCGCCGTCAGTTTCGTTGTGGGACTGGTCATCGCGCTGGCCGTGGCACTCGCCCGGATCTCGTCGATCAAGCCCCTCGCCGCAGTGGCCCGGTTCTACGTCTCGATCATTCGCGGCACTCCCCTACTGCTGCAGCTGTTCATCATCTTCTACGGCCTGCCGCAGTTCGGCATCGTGATCTCGCCGTTTCCGGCGGCCGTCGTGGCGTTCTCGCTCAATGTCGGCGGCTACGCGGCCGAAGTCATTCGCGCTGCGATACTGAGCGTGGCCAAGGGCCAGTGGGAGGCCGCGCAGACGATCGGCATGGGTTACCGAACCACGTTGCAGCGCATCGTGCTTCCGCAGGCACTGCGCACCGCCGTGCCGCCGCTGTCGAACACGTTGATCTCGCTGGTCAAGGACACCTCGCTGGCATCGACCATCCTGGTGACCGAACTGCTGCGCGTCGCGCAGCTGGCGGCGGCTCCGACGTTCGACTTCTTCACGCTGTACTCCGTTGCCGCCCTGTACTACTGGGTGATCTGCATAATTCTCTCGTTCTTCCAAGGTAAACTCGAAGTCCGACTCGACAGGTACGTGGCGAAATGACAGACCTGCTGGAAGTATCCGCACTGAAGAAATCGTTCGGACCGATCGAGGTACTGAAGGACGTCTCGTTCACCGTGCCGTCGGGCACCGTCACCGTCATCATCGGGCCGTCCGGCTCCGGCAAGACCACAGTGCTGCGAACGCTCAACGCTCTCGACCGAGCCGATGCCGGCCTGATCCGCATCGGCGACGTGTCGGTCGACTTCGCCGAGCCCGTGGACGCCGCGCGACTGCGCCACTTCCGCGCGCAGAGCGGCATGGTGTTCCAGAGCCACAATCTGTTTCCCCACAAGACCGTGCTGCAGAACATCATCGAGGGACCGGTGATCGTCCAGAAGCGGTCCAAGGACGACGCCACTCGCGACGCACACGCGATCCTCGACCAGATCGGCCTCGACGCCAAGTCAGATCAGTACCCGTTCCAGCTTTCCGGTGGCCAACAGCAACGCGTCGGAATCGCCAGAGCCCTCGCCTTACGACCCAAGCTGATGCTGTTCGACGAGCCGACCTCCGCGCTCGATCCCGAACTGGTCGGCGAAGTACTGGGCGTCATCAAAGGCCTTGCCGCAGAAGGATGGACGATGGTGATCGTCACCCACGAGATCCGTTTCGCCCAGCAGGTGGCCGATCAGGTGTTGTTCCTCGAGAACGGCATCGTCGTCGAACGCGGGACACCCGAGCAGGTTCTCGCGAACCCGACCGAGCCCCGCACCCGACAGTTCCTACAGCGGATTCTGGCGTAGAGGGGCTGCGCCCCCTGTGAGTGGAGCCTGCGAAACGAATCCGTTGAGGCAGGTGAGTGGAACTTCGTAGCAGGGGTCGAGTTTCCACTCACATGCGGCGACGACGCTCTAGAGGTGCGGTAGCACCTTGTCCAGGGTGATCGGGAGGTCGCGGACTCGGACACCGGTGGCGTTGTAGACCGCATTGCCGATAGCTGCCGACGAGCCCACCGCACCGATCTCACCGATTCCCTTACCGCCCATCGGTGCGAGCTCGGTGTCGACCTCCTCGATCCACACGGCCTCGAGATCGGTGACGTCCGCACAGGCCGGGATGTGGTACTCGGCGAGGTCGTGGTTGGCGAAGCCGCCGAATTCGTGATCGACGACGCCGCTCTCCATCAACGCCATTCCGAGTCCGAACGTCATGCCGCCGATGAGCTGCGACCGGGCCAGTCGTGGATTCATCACCTTCCCGATGCCGAACACCCCCAACATCCGGCGCACGCGTACTTCACCGGTGTCGACGTCGACTGCCACCTCGGCGAACTGGGCACCGAACGCCATGCGCGCCAACTCTTTCTGGGCCTCGACGTCGTCGGTTGTATCGGCCTCGGCGGAGTTACCCGGCTGCAACGGTCCCTGGTCCCGCAATGCGGTGCAGACCTTGGTGACCGCCCAACCCCAGGAGGAGGTTCCCGAGGATCCACCGGCACCGGGGGCCTTGGGCAGAGCGCTGTCGCCCAGTTCCAGTGTGACGGCATCCGCGTCGACCTCGAGCGCATCGGCGGCAATCTGTCGCAGCACGGTCCGCGCACCGGTTCCGATGTCGGATGCAGCGACGGACACCGTGATCGTGCCGTCCTGCTCGACGCGAGCCGCCGCGGTACTCGGCGAGATCAGCACCGGGTAACTCGCTGTGGCGACGCCCATTCCGAGCAGAGTATTGCCTTCTCGGCGTCGGCCCGGCGTGGAGTCTCGACGGTCCCAGCCGAATCGCTCGGCACCCTCGCGCAGGCACTGCACCACACTGCGGGAGCTGAACGGATTCCCACTCGCGGGATCGACGTCGGGTTCGTTGCGGATCCGAAGCTCGATCGGATCGATTCCGGTGGCCGTTGCCAATTCGTCGATCGCCGTCTCGACTGCAAACATGCCGGGTGCCTCACCCGGGGCTCGCATCCAGCGCGGGGTGCCGACATCCAGCGCGGCGAGCCGATGCGTTGTGGCGCGGTTGGGCGAGGCATAGATGTGCCGGGTCGATTCCGACGTCTGCTCACAGAACTCGAAGATCGTGCTCGTCTGTTGGAAGGAATCGTGAGCGATGGCCTGCAGCCTGCCACTCGAATCCGCACCGAGGCGAACGTGATTGAGGGTCGGGGTGCGGTATCCGACGACATCGAACAGGGCCTGCCTCGGCAGAACCAGCTTGACGGTCTTGCCGGTTGCTCGCGCCGCCATCGCAGCGAGAACTGCGTTGGGCCGAGTACTGCCCTTCGCTCCGAAGCCTCCGCCGACGTTCTCGGCAATCACGCGAACATTCGCGGGTTCCAGTCCGAACGCCGTGGCAAGATCCCCCTGAACTCCCGACGGTGCCTGCGTCGAATCCCAGACCGTGAGTACACCATCGGACCATTGAGCCGTCGTGGCATGCGGTTCCATCGGACTGTTGTGCATCGGAGCCGTCGAGTACCAGTTGTCGACGACGTGCTCGGCCGTCGTCAATGCAGCGTCCGGATCACCGACCGTGACGTCGGTGGGGAACCCCGCGTTGACGGACTCGGGCGCATACAGCGAGCTGTGATCGGCGCTCAGGGTGTTGTCGGGTGAGCGAACGTCGGCGTATCGCACCTGTACTCGGGCAGAGGCCGCGCGGGCATCCTGGAGGGTGTCGGCCAGAACGACGGCCACGATCTGGCCGCGGTAAGCAACGGAATCCGATTGCAGCACATGCAGTTCCGCATCTTCCACCTCGCCCAGCTTCTCGGCGTTGCCGTGCCACAGGAGCGCGTGGACCGCCGGGCCCCCGTCAGCGAGTTCAACGTTCTCGACCGTCCCGACGGGAACCGTCGCGGGCACGTACCATGCGTACACCTGGCCGGCGATCGGCGGCTGCTCGGCGGCGTAGCGCGCTCGGCCGGTGACCTTGTCGACGGACTCGGTGCGCTGAATCGACTGGCCGATCGACGCAGTCATGACCGATCTCCCAACTCTTCGTGTGTGCCCAGCTCTGCCAATTCCACCAGAGTGCGCGTCACCAGATTCGTGACCAGCGGAACTTTGAAGGCGTTGTCTCGCAGGGGCTCTGCTGCCTGCAGTTCCTCGGTGATCGCAGCCCGGAACGACGCCTCGTCGGGCGCGGTTCCGAGCAGTGCATGTTCGGCGGTTCGGGCCCGCCACGGTCGATGCGCGACGCCGCCCAGCGCGATCGACACCCCACGTACGATTCCGTCCTCGACGTCGAGCACAGCACCGATGGACGCGACCGCGAACGCGTACGACTGCCTGTCCCGTACCTTGCGATACGTCGAGACAGTGCCGTCGGCAGCCTTCGGAATTTCGATGGCGGTGACGATTTCGTCTCGGGCGACAGTGTTGTCCCGCGTCGGATCATCGCCGGGCAAACGGTAGAACTCGTCCATCTCGAGTTTCCGTTCACCGTCGACTCCGCGGACGACGATGCGCGCGTCGAGAGCCGACAGCGCGACGGCCATGTCGGACGGATGCGTCGCCACGCACGACGACGAGGCTCCGAGGATGGCGAGGTTTCGATGCTCGCCGTTACGTGCCGGACAACCCGAGCCGGGTTCGCGCTTGTTGCACGGCTTGGATGCGTCCATGAAGTAGACGCATCGGGTGCGCTGGAACAGGTTTCCACCGGTGGTGGCCATGTTGCGTAGCTGGCCCGAGGCCCCGGACAGCACTGCCCGCGAGAGCACCGGATACCGCTGGCGGACAACCGGATGCACCGCGAGATCACTGTTGGACACCCCGGATCCGATCCGCAACGCTCCGTCGTCGGCGACGTCGATGTCGTGCAACGGCAATCGCGTCACATCGATCAACGCCGATGGTGCGGCCACACCCAGCTTCATCAGATCGACCAGATTGGTGCCGCCACCGAGCAACATTGCGTTCTCGTCCCCCGCCAGGCGTTCGAGAGCGTCGTCGATCGCAGTGGCGGTTCGGTATTCGAAGGTTCTCATGACGCGTCCTGCACTGCGGGAACGATGTTCGCGTACGCACCGCAGCGGCACAGGTTGCCGCTCATGCGTTCGCGCACTTCGCCGGAGTCGAGTTCGACATCGGTGGCCTCGAGGTCGTTGGTGACCGCGCTGGGCCAGCCCTGTTTCGCCTCCTCGATCACCGCGACCGCCGAGCAGATCTGCCCGGACGTGCAGTACCCGCACTGGAACGCGTCACGATCGACGAAAGCCTGCTGCACGGGATGCAGAGTGTCGCCGTCGGACAGTCCCTCGACCGTGATGATCTCGCGCCCGACCTGCGCGACGGCGAACGTGAGGCAACTGTTGATTCGCCGGCCGTCGACCAGGACGGTGCAGGCACCACACTGACCGTGGTCGCACCCCTTCTTGGCCCCGACGAGATCCAGGTTCTCGCGAAGTGCGTCGAGCAGAGTGGATCGAGTGTCGCAGTCGATCTCACGATCGGTTCCATTGACACGCAGAGTGACGTTGGTCATGCACGTGCGGATACCCGGGGCCTGAGCCATCAAACGCTCGAGCCGGCGGGTCGTGCGCGGAACTTCGTAGCGGGCTACGAAGTTCCGCGCACGTGGTGCTAGCGCTTGCCCTTGAACTTTCCGCCGCCGCGCGGACCGCCACTGCGTCCGGGAGGACCGGAGTCGGGCTGCAGCTGAATCAACACGCCGCTGATGCGGGTGCGGCGCAGCGCCTCGACCGTCTCGTCGGCGAGGTCGGCAGGCAACTCGACCAGCGAATGGTCGGGACGAATGCTGATGTGCCCGAAGTCGCTTCGACGCAGACCGCCTTCGTTGGCGATGGCACCGACGATGGCACCGGGAGCGACGTGATGACGCTTACCGACGCTGATGCGGTACGTCGCCATTTCCTGGCCGGTCTTGCGGTGGTGCGAGCTGGCCGCATCCTCGTCGAACGTCCGCGGTGGCCGCGGCTCCCGAGGCTCGCGGGGTGCCCGCGGCGGGGCAGGCGGCTCGGGCTTGAGCAGGAAGGCTTCGCCGTCGCGCGACTGGATGGCCAGCGCTGCTGCGATGTCGACCAGCGGCACGTCGTGCTCGCGCTCGTAGTCCTCGATGAGACGGCGGAACAGCGCCAGATTCTCGTTGCCGAGGCTCTCGGTGATGGAGTCCTTGAACTTCGTCACGCGTTGCGCATTGACGTCGTCGACGCTGGGGAGCTGCATCTCGGTGATGGGCTGCCGCGTCGCGCGCTCGATGGCCTTGAGCAGGTGACGCTCCCGGGGCGCGACGAACAGCAGAGCCTGACCGGCGCGACCCGCGCGGCCGGTACGACCGATGCGGTGCACGTAGGACTCGGTGTCGTGCGGGATGTCGTAGTTGATGACGTGCGAGATGCGGTCGACGTCGAGACCACGAGCCGCAACGTCGGTGGCCACCAGAATGTCGATCTGGCCGTTCTTGAGCTGGCCGATGGTGCGCTCACGCTGTGCCTGCACGATGTCGCCGTTGATCGCGGCGGCGGAGAATCCCCGGGCGCGCAACTTCTCGGCAAGCTCTTCGGTGGCCTGCTTGGTGCGCACGAACATGATCATGGCCTCGAACTCTTCGACCTCGAAGATTCGAGTGAGCGCCTCGAGCTTGCGCTGATGCGCCACCTGCACGTATCGCTGCGTGATGTTCGGTGCCGTCGACGTCTTGGTCTTGACGGTGATCTCCACTGGATCGTGCAGGTACTGCTTGGAGATCTTGCGAATCGCGGCCGGCATCGTGGCCGAGAACAACGCGACCTGCTTGTACTCGGGAGTGTCGGAGAGGATGCGCTCCACGTCCTCCTGGAACCCCATCTTGAGCATCTCGTCGGCCTCATCGAGCACGAGGTACTCGAGCCCGGACAGGTCGAGCGTGCCCTTCTCGAGGTGGTCGATGACGCGACCCGGGGTGCCGACGATGATCTGCGCACCCTTGCGCAGGCCGGACAGCTGGATCCCGTAGGCCTGGCCGCCGTAGATGGGCAGAATGTGCAGACCCGGGATGTGGGTGGCGTACTTGCCGAACGCCTCGGCCACCTGCAGCGCGAGCTCGCGGGTCGGTGCCAGCACCAGCGCCTGCGGCGTCCGACGCGAGACGTCGAGACGGGACAGGATCGGCACTGCGAACGCAGCGGTCTTACCCGTTCCGGTCTGCGCAAGGCCGACGACGTCATTGCCCGCCATCAACGGCGGGATGGTGGCCGCCTGGATGGGCGACGGGCTCTCGTATCCGACGTCGCGCAGGGCCTTCAGGACCCGCTCGTCTATTCCGAGATCGGCAAAAGTGATGTCGTCATCCGCTGTCGAAGAAGACTCACCTGCGTGGACGGGAGGGGAGGAACTCGTCTCGTCAGACGTCACGGCGGCATCCTGATCAGATTCTGAAGTGCTCATATACACCCGAGTTTAGTACCTGCCCGGCCCCCGCGACTCCTTCTGCGCTGATCAGGTGACGAAAACAGCGGTGATGGGGGCACGCACACACGGCCCTGCAAGGGCGACCCGACGGAGACACACGACCGGACACCGTTATGTTGTACCCCGAGTCACACTCACCTCCCCCGAAAAACGACCGAAAATTCACAAAGCGGACAACCTCGGTGGTGCGTTACGGACTCGGGTGTGATGAAATGCACAACTACCACGCTATTTATCCGTAAGGGGTCCAGCAGTGCGCGAATATTCTGTGCCGGCGTCATTCACCATTCCCGACGACGCATCCATGGCCGACACCGTCTTCCGGTACCAGAAGGAAGCACCGAACTTCGTCCCGTTCCAGCGCCTGGTGAACGGCACCTGGACCGATGTCACCGCGGGTCAGTTCGCCAAAGAGGTCACCGCGGTGGCCAAGGGCCTGATCGCGTCGGGCGTCGAACTCGGCGACCGCGTCGCCATTCTCAGCGCGACCCGCTACGAGTGGGTCGTCCTGGACTACGCCATCTGGACCGCCGGCGGATGCACCGTCGCGATCTACGAGACCTCGTCTGCAGATCAGGCGCAGTGGATCCTCGAGGACTCCGCGACCAAGCTGCTGATCGTCGAGACCGCGTCGCACGTCTCGAACCTGAAGGACGTCACCGACGGGGCCGCCGACTTGCGTGAGGTACTCCAGATCGACGGCGGAGCCATCGACGAACTGACCACGCGCGGCGCAGGAGTCAGCGACGAGGACGTCCATACCCGTCGACACCAGGTCACTGCCGCCTCCCCCGCGACCCTGATCTACACCTCGGGCACCACCGGCCGCCCCAAGGGTGTGCAGCTGACACACGCGAACTTCTACGCCGAGGTCCAGGCCACCCAGATCGCGCTGCACGACTCCATGCGCGAGGGCAACCGCACCTTGATGTTCCTGCCGATGGCGCACGTGTTCGCCCGCGCGGTGTCGTTCGGCTCGTTCGAGTCGAAGGTGACCGTGGGCCACACCTCGGACGTATCGACCCTGGTGGATCAGTTCGCCGTCTTCAAGCCGAACTTCATTCTGTCGGTGCCGCGCGTGTTCGAGAAGGTCTACAACTCGGCCAAGCAGAAGGCACACGACGGCGGCAAGGGCAGCATCTTCGACAAGGCCGCCGCGACGGCCATCGAGTGGAGCGAGGCCCAGGAGAAGGGCGGCGCAGGCCTGGTCCTCAACCTCAAGCACACCGTCTTCGACAAGCTCGTCTACTCCAAGTTGCGGGCTGCGCTCGGCGGCAACTGCGATCGTGCGGTCTCGGGCGGCGGCCCCCTCGGCGCTCGCCTCGGCCACTTCTTCCGCGGCGCAGGGGTACCGGTCTACGAGGGCTACGGACTGACCGAGACCAGCGCGGCCGTCACCGTCAACACCACCAAGGAACAGCGCGTGGGCACCGTCGGCAAGCCCATCGACGGCCATGCGGTCAAGGTCGCCGAAGACGGCGAACTGCTGCTCAAGGGGCCGGTGGTGTTCAGCGGCTACTGGCACAACGAGAAGGCCACTGCCGAAGCGATCGTCGACGGCTGGTTCCACACCGGCGACCTCGGCTCGATCGACCAGGAAGGCTTCGTCTCGATCACCGGCCGCAAGAAGGAAATCATCGTCACCGCAGGCGGCAAGAACGTCGCCCCCGCGGTGCTCGAGGACGCGCTGCGCGCCAACGCGATCATCAGCCAGTGCCTCGTCGTCGGTGACGCAAAGCCGTTCATCGGTGCGCTCATCACCCTTGACCCCGAAGCAATGCCGGGCTGGCTCGAACGCCACAACCTCGCTGCCGACATCCCGTTCTCGGAGCTGTCGAAGAACGCCGACCTCGTCGCCGAGATCGACAAGGCCGTGGCCGAGGCCAACAAGAAGGTCTCCAACCCCGAGCAGATCAAGAAGTACACGATCCTCGAGAACGACTTCACCGTCGAGACCGGCGAGCTGACTCCCACGATGAAGCTCAAGCGCAACATCATCCACACCGAACGTGGCAGCGACATCGAGGCCATCTACTCGTAGATCTCCCAGCACGAGTGCCGAAGGGCCCGACGCGAGCAATCGCGTCGGGCCCTTCGTCGTACAGCATGTGATCGTCAGTGCATGTGGTCGTCAGTGCATGTGATCGTCGAGGAATTCGGCGACCACCGTGGTCACGGCCTGGTGAATCTTTTCGTGCAGCAGATCGTGTCCGCCGTCCTCGAACTCGCGCAGGCTCGCCTGCGGAACGCGTCCGATCCATTCACGCACGGCATCGACCGGTGCCAGACGATCGTCGACGCCGTGCACGGCCAGCAACGGGATGACGTTGTCGGACAGGTCGTCGACAGAACCGGTCACGGACTTGGGCGTGCCGCACAGGATTGCGCATCGGACGGCCTCGGGATGCGCACCCAGCGCTGCGATGGCCGTCGCGGCACCGAGCGAGTGGCCCATCAGGGCGAACGACAGCTCGGGGTGCTCGGCCTCGGCGATGTCGATCAACTGCAGCGCGTTCTGGGCGAGACCGGGGATCTGTGCTGCGTCGGTCAGTTCACCCTCGGTCAGGCCGTGCCCCACGTGATCGACCGCCCACACGTCCACCCCACGCTCGTTCAGCAGCCGCGCGAAGCGGTGGTAATGGGCGCTGTTCTGGCCGAGACCGTGCAGGAAAACGAGACCGAATCGAGCGTCGGCGACGGTCCAGGTTCGATAGTGGACAGCACCGGTGGCTCCGTCGAAAAAAGGCATTGGATCATTTTGCCTGTTCCCGCCGGCTTCCGCGCGCAACGTGACCGGTGCCGCTGTCGCGGGTCGCTAGGGTGGACGCTTGTGTTCCTCCTCGGCGATCAGGTCGTCTACAGCGCCAGCGACCTCGCCGCGGCGGCGTCCTGCGAATTCGGCCTGCTCCGACGACTGGACGCTGTCACCGGCCTGATCCCCCGGCAGAGCGTCGCAGCCGACCCGATGCTCGACCGCACGTCCACGCTCGGATTCGAGCACGAACGACGCCAACTCGAGGCGTTCGAGCAGCGTTTTCCCGGTGGCGTCCTGACCATGGACCGACCGGGCCGCACCGCACAGGAACTGGCGGACGCGGCGTCGGAGACCTTCACTGCCCTGACCTCACGCACGCCGGTGCTGTACCAGGCCACCTTCTTCGACGGACGGTTTCTCGGTTTCTGCGACTTCTTGGTTGCCGACGGTTCTCGTTACACCGTCTACGACACGAAACTGTCGAGACATGCAAAGGTGCCGGCGCTGCTGCAGTTGGCCGCGTACGCCGACGCGCTGCAGGCCGGGGGTATCACTCCGAGCGAACAGGTGCATCTGATGCTCGGCGACGGCAGCGACTCCGCGCACGCGCTGGCCGACATTCTTCCGGTCTACCGGCAGTCGAGAGCACACCTGCAGCACATTCTCGACGAGCATCACGCCGAGGGCTCCGTCGTCGAGTGGTTCGATCCGCGGTATTCGGGATGCGGGCAGTGCGATGCCTGCACCGCCGAGGTGGAGCAGCATCGCGATCTGGTGCTCGTCGCCGGCATGCGCGGCAGCACCAGGGACCGCCTACTGGACGCAGGTATTTCATCGATCGACGAGCTCGCCGAGTCGAGTACCCCGGTGGACGGCATGTCCTCCCGGACACTGGAGAACCTGCGGTCGCAGGCGGCCTTGCAGGTACGCCAAGAGCGCAGCGGGGCAGCCGAATTCGAGATCTTCGACGCCGAGGCACTGGGGGTGATTCCCGAGCCCGACGACGGGGACATCTTCTTCGACTTCGAGGGAGATCCGCTGTACGCGGAATCCGGTTCGTCCGACTGGGGTCTCGAGTACCTGTTCGGCGTCTACACCGCGGACGGCGACTTCCTGCCGTTCTGGGCGCACGACCGTGCGCAGGAACGTCGTGCGCTCATCGACTTCCTCGACTACGTCGCCGCCCGCCGAGTCGAGTATCCGAAGATGCACGTGTATCACTATGCGCCGTACGAGAAGACGGCTCTGCTGCGGCTGGCCGGCCGGTACGGGGTGGGCGAGGACGCCGTCGACGATCTGCTGCGAGAGAACGTTCTGGTGGACCTCTACCCCGTCGTGCGGTCGGCTGTTCGGATCGGTGCCCGCTCGTACAGCATCAAGAAACTCGAACCGCTGTACATGCCCGCGGCCCGTGACGGAGACGTCACCGACGCGGCGGCGTCGATCGTCGAATACGCGCACTGGTGCGAACTGCGCGACCGAGGCAAGGACGCCGAGGCGGCAGCTCTGCTCGCCGACATTGCCGAGTACAACCGCACCGACTGCGAATCGACACTGCGACTGCGTGATTGGCTGCTCGATCGGGCGTCGGACGCTGGAGTGGCACCGCGGTCGCCGCAGCAGCTGGACCTCGAGGAGGTCGTCGACCGCACCGCGACCCCACTCGAACTCGAACTGGCCGAGCACTCCGGACTGCCGTGGGATCGCACGCCGACGCAGCACGCGCTCGGATTGTTCGCCGGTGCCATCGGATATCACCGACGAGAGAACAAGCCGTTCTGGTGGGGCCACTACGACCGTCTGACCCATCCGCTCGACGAATGGGCCGACGCCGCGGACGTATTGAAGGTCGAGCGCGCCGAGCTGGTGCACGACTGGATGAAAACTGCACCCGGACAACGGGTGCTGCGTCGTCAGGTCAAACTGGTCGGGCACCTGAGCAACGGCGTGCTGTCCGGCTCGAAGGTGAAGCTGCTGTACGAGAACCCGGCGCCGGAGGGGTTGACGAAGCAGCAACCGACGCATCGGGCCACCACATCGGTCGAGATCGTGCAGACCGGGTACGAGGGAACCCTGGATGTGGTTGTCGTACAAGAGAATCTACGCAAGGGCGTGGAGGAGTACACCGATTTCCCGGTTGCCACCGCCCCCGAGCCGCCGCCGAACACCAAGCATCTCGAGCAGGCGATCGTCTCCGTCGCAACCGAGGTTCTCGGCGGGTTGCCGGAACTGCCGCGAACTGCCGTCGCCGATCTGCTGATGCGCTCGACGCCTCGAACCCGTTCCGGCTCCGGCCTTCCTGCGGTCCACGACAACGACTACGCACACGCGATCACGGCCGCGCTGCTCGATCTCGACCATTCGTACGTCGCGGTGCAGGGCCCGCCCGGCACCGGGAAGACCTACACGGCGGCGCGCGTCATCGAACACCTGGTGAACACCCATCACTGGCGGATCGGGGTGGTCGGCCAGTCGCATCACGTGGTGAACAACCTGCTCGACACCATCGTCGGGGCCGGGGTCGACGCCTCGAAAGTGGGCAAGAAGGCCCCGACCGCGCACACCGTCGTGGACATCGCCGGATACTCGCACTTCGTCACCGAGGCCGACGAGGGCTGCGTCATCGGCGGCACCGCTTGGGATTTCTCCAACCCCGGCCGAATACCACCCGGCTCCCTCGATCTACTCGTCGTCGACGAGGCCGGTCAGTTCTCCCTCGCCAACACCATCGCGGTCTCGGTATCGGCGCGCAATCTGCTGCTTCTCGGCGACCCGGCGCAGCTCCCCCAGGTCAGTCAGGGCACCCACCCCGAGCCCGTCGACGAATCGGCCCTCGGATGGCTGACGACCGGGCACGCCACCCTGCCCGCCGACCGCGGCTACTTCCTGGCGACGACGTGGCGGATGCATCCGGATCTGTGCGCGCCGGTGTCGACGCTGTCGTACGAGGGCAAGCTCGAATCGAACAAGCATGTGACACAGTCACGTTCGCTGTCGGGTCTGGAACCGGGCCTGCACGTCGTCCTTCTGGACCACCACGGCAATTCCACCGACTCGATCGAGGAAGCCGACGAGATCGTCACGCGGGTCCGGTCGTTGCTCGGTCGGCCGTGGGTGGACCCCGCACACGGCAGCGACCCGCGACCGATGCAGCAGTCCGACTTTCTGGTGGTCGCGGCCTACAACGCGCAGGTCGCCGTCATCGTCGAGCAACTCGCAGCCGCCGGGCTCGACGAGGTGTCGGTGGGAACCGTCGACAAATTCCAGGGCCGTCAAGCGCCCGTGGTCCTCATCTCCATGGCAGCGTCGGCCATCGAGGACGTGCCCCGGGGAATGGGATTTCTGTTGTCGCGCAACAGACTCAACGTCGCCATCTCCCGCGGTCAGTGGGCCGCGATCCTGGTGCGCTCGCGCGCGCTGACCCACTATCTGCCGTCGACCCCGGACGGACTCGTCACGCTCGGCACGTTCATGCGGTTGTGCGAGAACGCACGTCAGCCGAACGCCATACCCTCGCCGCGGTAGGTGGGAACGGCGTCGACCGATCCGTCGGAATGCACCAGAGTCAGGGTGTCGAACCGCTCGCACAACTCCCCGGCCTTGGCGTGGCGGAACCAGATTCGATCGCCGATGCGCACCTCCTCGGCGCCGCTCACCGGGGTCTGCACCTCCCCCGCGCCCTCGTTGCGCAGCAGTTTCAGGCCCGACGCGACAACGCCCGCTGCCCTCCTGGACCAGCCCACCGGTCGGGGTGATCGCGACCAGGACGCCGGGCCCGACGCGATGTAGCCGCCGCCGAACGCGGTGGCGATCCGCGGAGTCGGCTTGCGCACCACCGGCAGTGCGAAGAACAGCGAGGGTTCGGCCGAGAACGCGCGATACCGATCGAACAGGGTCGGCGCGAACAGACCCGAACCCGCGGTGACCTCGGTGACGGCCGGATCCGCGGCAGAGAAATCGATCGACCCGGTACCACCGCTGTTGACGATCTCGAGCGGCCCGATCGCCGCGGTCACGGCGTCCACCACTGCTGTTCTCCGCGCACCGATCTCACGAGACGACAGCGACTTCATCAGCTCGACAGCGACGTTGGCGTCGGGAACACCGGCGATCTGCGCCTCGTAGAACATCAACCCCACCACCCGGAACCCCCGCGAGCGAGCCTGACGGGCGAACTGCGCCACCTGCTCCGGATCCCGAAGCGGAGAGCGCCTGACCCCGATGTGCAGCGGCCCCACCCGCAACGATGCGTCCACGTCGATACAGATGCGGGGCTTGAGCAGGTCGCTCCGAGCGGCGTCTCGGACGAGGTCCAGTTGCGCGACGTCATCGACCATCAACGTGATGCGCCCCGACAGCACGCGGTCGTTGACCACCTCGGCGAGCGCCGTTCGATCGACCGTCGGGTACCCCATCAGAATGTCGTCGACGCCGTCCCGCGCCAACCAGATCGCTTCGCGCAGCGAATAGGCCATCACTCCGGATACACCCTGCGCCGCGAGGACCCGATTCAACACGGCTCGGCACCGCACCGACTTGCTGGCGATCCTGATCGGTACACCGTTCGCGCGGGCGCGCAGTGCTGCAGCATTGGCATCGAGAGCTGTCAGATCGACTGCTGCCGAAGGAGATTCGAGACCCTCGGTGGCTGCGGCAATGCGGGACAGCGGGGTCGTAGCGGTGGTGGTGTCACCGGCGATCGAACTCATTCGGCACATTCCTTCGTCGTCGTTGCCGGGCCGACACAGTCAAACACTCCGCAGCCGAGAAGTCCCGTCGAGCGGTTTTCCACTCAGCGATCTTCTGCCTTCGCGGCGATCAACCCGGACAGGTCGTCGATCTGGGCCAACACTTCGAGATCGTCGCCGTCGACCAACCACCGCAGCACCAAACCGTCGAGGGTCGCCATCCCGAAGCGGGCGATCGACTCCACCGGTTCGAGCCACCGCGTGCCGGTGTGGTCGGAACAATTCTCGAAGAACAGCTGCGCCTCGGAATCCCGGATTCGATACTGCCCGCTGGCGATCTCGGCGGCCGTGGCCGAACCCAGTGCGCGATGCCGCAACAGATACGTCTTGATCTCGTACGCCAACAGCTGCCGACCGTGCGATTTCTCGATCAGCAGCCACACCGCGCTCAGCCCGCTGTGCACCAGCTCGCGCAAACCCCGAACACCGGGTAGTTCGTGTGTTCCGACCGCGCTGTCCAACGCGGCATGCAGTATCTCGGTGACGTCGACGATGAGGTGCTCGCCCATCGCGATCACCAGATCCTGCTTGGTCTCGAAGTGGTATTGCACGATGCCTTTGGTGACGTCGGCATATTCCGACAGCGCCCGAACGGTGAGCGACTCGATACCGACCCGCTCGGCGACATCGATTGCCGACTGCACCAGTTGTGCGCGGCGCACGTCGGCGGGCAGCCTCGATTGCATGACCCGATACTAGGTCGCGGTCGACATCTGTGCCTTGGATTGCCCCAGGGGAGCGCGCTGCGAGATAGTGATTCGATGATCGAGCGGTCGTGGCAGAACTGGGCGGGCAATCAACATGCATTCCCGGCGCGTCGAGCCGAGCCCTCGTCGGTCGAGGAGATGCGTGCGATTCTGCGCGATGCCGCCGAACGCTCTCTGCCGGTGCGCTGCGTCGGGGCAGGGCATTCCTTCACTCCCATTGCCGTCACCGACGGTATCCAGATCGCCTTGGATGCGCTGAGCGGTATCGAATACGTCGAACGCGCCGACGACGGATCTGCCCAGGTGACGGTGCTGGCCGGCACTCGACTCCGGGAGTTGTCGGCGCGGTTGTGGGAGCTCGGTCTGGCGATGACCAACCTGGGCGACATCGACGAGCAGTCCGTCGCCGGGGCCATCTCGACGGGCACTCACGGAACCGGTGCCCGGTTCGGCGGCATCGCCACCCAGGTGCACGCGCTGGAGCTGATGACCGCGGACGGACAGTCGGTGCAGTGCTCCCGAGACGAGAACACAGAACTGTTCGACGCGGCCCGCATCGGTCTCGGCGCTCTCGGCGTCATCACGCGTGCGACGTTGAACTGCGTCGGGGCGTTCGCGCTGCAGGCCGTCGAGACGCCGTCGACGCTGACGGCGACGCTGCGTGATCTCGATGCCACCGTCGCCGGCGTCGACCATTTCGAGTTCTATTGGTTTCCGCACACCGATCGTGTGCTCACCAAACGCAACACCCGCCTGCCCGGTGACACCGATCTGCGTCCGCTGGGCAAGGTGCGCTCATATCTCGACGACGAACTGCTGTCCAACACGGTCTTCGAGGGCCTCAACCGAGTGGTGACGCGAGTGCCTGCGTTGATTCCCAGGGTGAACGCGGTCTCGGCCCGAGCACTGTCGGCTCGCGAGTACACCGACCGCTCGTACCGGGTGTTCGCGTCGTCGCGGACGGTCAAGTTCGTCGAGATGGAATACGCCGTGCCCGTCTCCGAGATCGCCTGGGTGCTCCGCGAGGTGGATCGCTGGCTCGAGCAGTCCTCGATATCCATCGCGTTCCCCGTCGAAGTACGATTTGCCGCCGCCGACGACATCTGGCTCTCCACGGCCTATGGACGCCCGACGGCCTACATCGCCGTGCACCAGTACCACCGCCGCGATCACCGGGAGTATTTCGACGCCGTCGAGACCATCTGCCGCAGTGTCGGCGGCAGGCCGCACTGGGGCAAACTGCACTCTCTCGGCAGCGCCGAGCTGCGTGATTCCTACGAGCACTTCGACGATTTCCTGCGCATCCGCGATTCCCTCGACCCGACGCAGCTGTTCCGCAACGACTACTTGGCGCACCTGCTGTCGTGAGCGGTATCTCGTACCCTGCTACGAAATACCGCGCACGACGAGTTCGCTTACATTGGACTCGGTGAGCACAGGAAAACGCGCGCTGTCCGGCATCATCGCCGCCGGAGTCGTCCTCGGCGTCGGCGAATTGATCGCCGTCCCCATCGGACCGAACTCGTCACCACTGACCGCCGTCGGATCCTCGGCGGTCGACAACAGTCCGGCACCGGTCCGTGAATGGGCCATCGACACGTTCGGCACCTCCGACAAGCTCGCCCTGTTCCTCGGTATGGCCGTGGTCATCGGCGCTATCGCGGCCGCGGCAGGAATCGCTCGCAAACCGATCGGGGCCGCGGTGTTCGCCGCCTTGGGCGTAATCGGCGTCCTCGCCGCGGTGACCCGACCCGACGCGACGGTGTTCTATGCAGTCCCGACCATCGGCGGCGTCATCGTCGGCATCGTCGTGCTGCACGCCCTCATCGGATCCGCCACCCCGGCGACCGACGGAATGAACCGACGCAGTTTTCTGACCCTCGCCGCCGGTGCCGCAGTACTCGGAGTCGTCGCAGGGACGGCCGGACGAATGCTCACCTCGGCGCGAGCGGTCACCGCCGATCGACTCGGCTTCATGCTCCCGACCCCGACGCCGCAAACGCCGATACCGGCGGGGGCGGACCTGAAGATCGACGGCCTCGCGTCGTACATCACCCCGAACGAGGACTTCTACCGCATCGACACCGCGTTGGTCGTGCCACGCGTGGCGTCGGATACGTGGTCGCTGCGGATCCACGGCATGGTGGACCGCGAGATCGAGTTGACTTTCGCCGATCTGGCACAGCGTCAGGCGGTGGAGAAAACAGTCACGTTGACGTGCGTGTCCAACATCGTCGGCGGCGACCTGGTCGGCAACGCGACGTGGATCGGCTACCCACTGAAGGACATCCTCGAAGAAGCGGGCATCTCCCCCGACGCCGACATGGCCCTGTCGTCCAGCAGCGACGCCTTCACCGCAGGCACTCCCCTCGAGGTGCTGCTCGACGGCCGCGACGCACTGTTGGCCGTCGGGATGAACGGCGCCCCGCTACCCGTGGAGCACGGTTACCCGGCCCGACTGGTCGTGCCCGGACTGTACGGATACGTCTCGGCCACCAAGTGGGTCACCGACATCGAGATCACCCGATTCGACAAGGTGACGGCATACTGGACCGACCGCGGCTGGGGCGTACTCGGTCCGATCAAGACCGCTGCCCGCATCGACACCCCGCGCTCGGGCAGCTCCGTGTCCGCGGGAAAGACCGTGTTCGCGGGCGTCGCCTGGGATCAGCACACCGGCATCGAGGCCGTCGAAGTACAAGTGGACGAGGGCAATTGGATGCCGGCAACCCTGTCGGAGGAGTACTCCAAGGACACGTGGAGGCAGTGGATGATCGAGCTCGACCTGCCGGCGGGCCAGCACGCGATCCGCGCCCGGGCCACCAACTCCGCCGGGGAGCTGCAGACCAACAAGACTGCAGACACCGTCCCCGACGGAGCAACCGGCTACCCGAAAATCTCGGTGACGGCGAACTGATTCAGGTTGTCGCGAAGCTGGCGCGAACCGAGTTCTCCGCCAACTGCTTCCGCTCGTCCGCGGTCAGACCCATGCCCTCTTCCAGCGCGACGAAGTTGTCGTCGACGTACCCGCCGAAATAAGCGGGGTCGTCGGAATTGATCGACACCGACAACCCACGGTCGAGCATCTGCCGTAGCGGCAACTGCGCGACGTCGTCGATCACCTTGAGCCGAACGTTGGACAACGGGCAGACGGTGAGCGGAATCTGTTCCTCGACAAGTCGATTCACCAGCGCCTCGTCTTCCAGGCACCGGACGCCGTGATCGATGCGCTCCACGTTCAGCAGATCCAGTGCCTGCCAGATGTAGTCGGGCGGGCCTTCCTCACCGGCGTGGGCGACCACGTGCAGGCCCTCGGCGCGTGCCTTGGCGAACACGTCGACGAACAGCGACGGCGGGTAGCCGACCTCGGCGGAGTCGAGACCGAGGCCGATGATCGGTGCCTTCATCGCCAACAGGTCGTCGAGCAATTGGTTGGCGTGCAGCACCGGCTTGTCTCGCAGGATCGACGCGATCAACCCGCTGGTGACGCCGAATTCGCGCTCACTGGTCGCGCAGGCGTCGGCCAATCCCTCGACGACGGCCTGGAGCGGTACACCGCGCTCGGTGTGCGCCTGTGGATCGAAGAAGATCTCCGCATGCGTCACCCCGGCCTGCGCGGTGCGGCGGAAGTACGCGCGCGCCAGATCGGCGAAGTCCTCGGCGGTGCGTAACACGGCCATGTTCGCGTAGTACAGATCGAGGAAGGACTGCAGGTCGGTGAACTCGTACTTCGCCTGCAGTTCGTCGATATCGTTGTACGGCAGCGTGATTGCGTTGCGCTCGGCAAGATCGAAGATCAGCGGAGGCTCGAGCGACCCTTCGATGTGCAGGTGCAGTTCGGCCAATTGATCAATACTCACTCATACGATTCTACTTGCCGGTGTACGTCGCCTTACCCGGGCCGACCTCGAGGAAGCTCGTCACCGCACCGCGCAGATCCTCGGTCTCGAACAATGCGCCCGACACCTCCGACGTGATGTCGTCCGCGTGCGCCACACCGCCCGAACGCCACGCCGCCACAATCTGTTTCGTGGCCGCATGGGCGACGGTAGGGCCGTCGGCCAGTCGGTGTGTCAACGCGAGCGCCGCGGCATCGACGTCGTCGTGGATCTGGTTGACCACGCCCCACTCCTTCAACGTCTGGGCGTCGTACAGATCACCGGTCATGACGAATTCACGTGCCCGACCCGACCCGGCCCGCTCGGCCAGACGCTGCGGTCCGCCCATCGACGGCGTCAACCCGACGACGGTCTCGACCAGACCGAACTTCGCCTTGGGTCCGGCCAGAACGATGTCGCAGGCCAGCGAGATCTCGAACGCCGCGGTGAGCGTCAAACCGTGCGCGGCGTAGATCACCGGACACGGCAACGCCTCGAGCGGGTGAATGATGCCGGCGAACAACCCACGCCACAGATCGGCACCCTCGGCCGCGGACAATCCCTCGAACACGTGCACGTCGACGCCCGCCGAGTTGACCTTGCCCTCGGCACGCAGCAGAACCGCACGCGGCGGGTTCGCGGCCAGATCGGCAACGTTCGCGGCCACCGCGTCGAACATTGCCTGATCGAACAGATTGAGGGGGCCGTGATCGAACGTCAGGACAGCGACCTCGGCGCCGGCCGCAGTGGTCGATCGGACGAGCGAGGTAGGTGCGTCAGCCATGCCTCGCATAGTGCCATACGCGTTCCGGGGCGTAGTTACCGACGAGTATTGTGCGCGTATCAGCCGTTACCGAGAGGAACAAGTAAGTGAAGCGCAGCCTGTTCGAGTCCGACCACGACGACTTCCGCGCATCGGTACGCGAGTTCGTCACCAGGACGATCACACCGGTCGAGGAAAAGCTGATCGAACAGCGATACATCGACCGCGAGATCTGGCTCGAAGCAGGACGCAACGGTTTCCTCGGCCTCGAGGTGCCCGAAGAATACGGCGGCAGCGGAGCCGAGGACTACCGATTCAACGCCGTCCTCGGTGAGGAACTCGCCCGCTCGAGTGCCGCGGTGGCGTCGTGCTTCGGTATCCACGTCGACATCGTCGCGCCCTACCTCGTCAAGCTCACCACCGAGGAGCAGAAGAAGCGCTGGCTGCCCGGGTTCTGCAGCGGCGAGATCCTCACCGCCATCGCCATGACGGAGCCCTCCGGCGGCTCGGACCTCGCCGCGCTGAAGACCACCGCCGTCAAGGACGGCGACGACTTCATCATCAACGGCTCGAAGACGTTCATAACCAACGGTAATTCCGCCGACCTCGTCATCGTCGCCACGCGCACCACGCCGGAGAAGAAGGCCAAGGGCATCACGCTGTTCGCCGTCGAGAACGGAACCGAAGGATTCACCCGCGGCCGCAAACTCGACAAGGTCGGCCAGCCCGAATCCGACACCGCGGAACTGTTCTTCGAGAACGTGCGAATACCCAGCGCCAACATGATCGGCGAATTCGACGGCGGCTTCATTCACATGATGCAGCTGCTCCCCCAGGAACGCATCAGCTGCTCGGTGGCCAACCTCGGACACGTACGGCCCATTCTCGAAGAGACGCTGCAGTACGCCAAGGACCGCAAGGCATTCGGTCAGCAGATCGGCTCGCTGCAGTGGAACAAGTTTCTGCTCGCCGAGCTCGTCACCAAACTCGATGTGGCACAGGCATACATCGACAACTGCATCGTCGCCCACGGCCAGGGCGAGCTGACGGCCATCGATGCAGCCAAGGCCAAGTGGTGGAGCTCGCAGGTGCAGAACGAAATCCTCGACCACTGCGTCCAGCTGCACGGCGGCTACGGATTCATGAACGAATACCGCGCCGCCCGCGCCTGGAAAGACGCTCGCGTGACCAAGATCTGGGCCGGATCGAACGAAATCATGAAGGAACTGATCGGCCGGGATCTGGGGCTGTAGAGCGGCTTCGCCGCATGTGAGTGGAACTTCGTAGCAGGGGTCGAGGTTCCACTCACATGGGTTTCTCGAACGCGGGCCGGGCGTAGAAGCAGACCGCGACCATGCCGACCAGGAGCACGACGGCGGGCAGAATCAGCGACTGCGCCATGGCGGTGGTGAAGCCGTCACGCAGCATCTCGGGCACTCGGCCGGCGAATTCGTTTGCCCCCGAAGCCGATCCACCGGTAGGTAGTTCGGCGGCCAAGCGCGATTGGATGAGCGCGCCGATGCCCGCGCTGCCGAGCACGGACCCGATCATGCGGGTGGTGTTGTAAATTCCCGAACCTGCACCCGCCTGGCTCATCGGAAGATTACGAGTGGCCGTCGCTGCCAACGGAGACCAGATCAACGCATTCGCCACACCCATTGCAGCGACGGGGAGCAGCAACTTCCAGATGGCCGTCGTGGGCGTCATCTCGTAGGCGAACCACAGCAGCGACGCGGCGAGGATGAACAGTCCCGATCCGGCGATGTACCGCGGATGCGTCCTGTCGACGAGCTTGCCGATATTGGGTGCGAGCAGTCCGGTGAGCAGCGCCATCGGAACGAACAGCAGTGCCGATCGGGTGGGCGTCAGACCGGTGACGCTCTGCGCGTAGAACATGATCGGCAGCATCATGCCGGACATCGCGAAACCCATTGCGGCGATACCGATATTGGACAGCGAGAAGTTGCGGTCGCGGAACAGGGCCAAGGGCACCAGCGGCTCGCTGGTGTTCACGGACTGCCAGTAGACGAACCCCGCGAAGACCAGCAGACCGACACCGATGAGGATCCACACGCCGGTACCCCAGTCGTACTTCTGACCTTCCTGGATACCGAAGACGATGCAGAAGAGTCCGACAGCGCTGAGCGCAACGCCCAGCAGATCGAACTTGTGATCGTGGGTCGGCAGCACCGGAACGAACTTCAGCGCCAACGCAATTGCGAGAATGCCCACCGGCACGTTGATGAAGAAGATCCATTCCCAGCCGAGCGAGTCGACCAGCACACCGCCGAGAATCGGCCCGACGAGCGTAGCGACGCCTGCGACGGCACCCCATGCCCCCATCGCCGTTCCGCGCTTCTCCGCCGGGAACACGCGAGTGATCACCGCCATCGTCTGTGGGGTGATCATCGCCGCGCCGAGACCTTGAACCGCGCGCGCCGCGATGAGCATGTCGATCGATCCCGACAGCCCACACCACACGGACGCGAGAGTGAACAGCACCAGGCCGGCGATGTACAGATTCCGCGGACCGAACTTGTCACCCAATCGGCCCGTGACCAGCAGTGGAACGGCGTAGGCGAGGAGATACGCGCTGGTGACCCAGATGACGTTGTTGATGTCGGTGTTCAGCCCGGTGAGGATCGCAGGTTGCGCGACCGCGACGATCGTCGTGTCCACCAGGATCATGAAGAAGCCCAAGCACAGTGCCCACAGCGCCGGCCACGGTCTGATCTCGTGCTGCGACGGGGCAGTCTCGACGGAATTCATGTAGCGCTCCCTATCCCCGAAGTCGGGTTCGTGTGATGTGCGGAGATGTGATGCGGCCAGTCGAGCTCGCCGCTGTCGATCCGATCGAGGTAGCGCGTCAGCCACTGCACTTCTGCGCGCAGCATGTGGTGAATGTAATCGATTCCGGCCCAATAGATTTCGGATATCTGGCGATCTGCTGCGAGCTGTTGATAGCCCGACAGTTCGTCGATGTCCGCGGTCAGGTCCACGATTCGCTCCCGCAACAGGGCGGTCGCGTCGGATGCGGGTAGGTTGTGCATTTCGGACAGGCCGAGGACGAACTGCGGGTATTCACGCACCGGGGTTCTCAGAATTTCGGTCAGCCGATCGGTCAGCACGTGCCGTCCGGCCGAGGTGATCCGATAGGTGGTGCGCTCCGGACGGTTGCCACCCCGGTCGGTTCCGACCTCGTCGACCAGTTCCTGCTCATGCAGACGTGCGACCGCGTGATAGAGCGAACCCGGGCGAATCTTGACGATTCGATCTTCCTTGCGGGAGAGCAGCAATTGATACATCTCGTAGGGATGCATCGGGCCCTCCGAGAGCAGAGCCAGAATCGAGACGCCCAGCGGATTGACGGTTCCAGCTCGCATCGATCCCCCTGTCACCTATCCCGCGCGAATTATTCCAACTGGAATATAGGGCCGGCGGCAGCCTCGGAGCAACCCGGACAATGCGCCCACCAGGGAACAAAGGCATCTTTCGACGCAAAATGGGCACCGACCGCGGTCGATGCCCTCACCGAACAGACGAAGGCCGGACACTCGGAATTACTTCCGTGTATCCGGCCTTGTCACCGAGTTTCTGGTGCTGAAAAAATCTAGAGTTTCAGTCCACCAGGAGAAATCGGGTTACGAAGCTTGAATCAGATGGCGCGGACGCCGGTAGCCTGGGGGCCCTTCTGACCCTGGCCCACCTCGAACTCCACGCGCTGGCCCTCGTCGAGCGACTTGAAGCCGCTACCCTGAATCTCCGAGTAATGAACGAAAACGTCCGGTCCGCCACCATCCTGCTCGATGAAGCCGAAGCCCTTTTCGCCGTTGAACCACTTCACACTGCCCTGCGTCATTCTGTAAACCTTCTGTAAGCGAGCTAGATCTTCACGTCGAAGCTCTAATCTCAAAACCGAGTCTGCCATCTATCGGCGCTGAGCGAAACACCGGGGGCGAAAAAGTTCGAAAGATTGCTTTGGGACGGTGAAACAGAAATGCCGCCACAGCTGCCGCAGCCCGTCGGTTCAAGTGCCGTCGCTACTGTCGAACCGTGGAATTGCCTGCCTACGATGCCGACCGATTCGATCCCCACCGACTCGACATCGTCCGACTCGCCTGGTGCCGACGGCTGTCGTTGGACGACCGTGCCCTCGATACCACCGCGGACCGCGTCGAACATCGGACCGACACCGAGAACATCGTCGTACTCCGACTGGCGCAGACCACCCTGATCGTCGGGCCGTCCTGGGCCGTGGACGCCGCACGCGGCATCGAGGGCCAGGCAGACACCGGTCGGACGTGGTTGTCGACGCTGCTGGGCGATCGCGTCGAGCAGTACGAGATCGACTCCCACACGCTGGCCTACGGATCCGAGATCGGCCACACCATCGACGTCCACGATCCGCTGATCTCCCACGACGCAGAGCACGCCCGCGCTCTGGCGGAGCACTGCAGCGAGGCCGACGTGACGGAGGCATTCGGCGAGCCGGTGTCGCGGCACTGGTTCACTTTGCTCGGAGACGACCGACCCGCGGATTCGGCGCGATCCCTGGCCTCGGCCGGGTACTCGGAAGAAAACATGATCCTGGCCGACATGCGCGTTCTCACCGACCCGGACCACCGACGACACGGATACGCCGCGGTCGTCGGGCGGCTCGCGACCAACGATGCCATCGACGACGGCCTGATACCGCAGTGGCGCGCGCGACCGGAGAACACGACCGCTCGACGCCTTGCCGCCCGGCTCGACTACGTGGAGATCGGCGCCTGCCACACCGCCGTGCGTCGAACCTAGGCGCTTGAATCCGGTCCGGACTGGGTAGCGTTCGTGAGACCGACCGATGTGAGGAGTTCGATCATGGCCGAGGACGCCACCTACGTGAAGCCGGGCGAGGAATTCAAGCGCGATACCAACTACATCCCGACGCGCATCACCGCCGACGGCCGGGACGGGTATCCGGTGGAGCCCGGGCGTTACCGGTTGATCGCGGCGCGGGCCTGCCCGTGGGCCCATCGATCCATCATCGTGCGTCGACTCCTCGGACTCGAAGATGTTCTGTCCCTTGGCATTCCGGGTCCGACCCACGACCCGCGCAGCTGGAACTTCCAGGAGGAGCCGGGCGGCGTCGACTCGGTTCTACAGATCCCTCGGCTGCAGGACGCCTACTTCGCACGGTTCCCGGACTACGAACGAGGCATCACCGTGCCGGCGATCGTCGACGTTCCCACCGGCCAGGTCGTCACCAACGACTACCCACAGATCACCCTCGACCTCAGCACCGAGTGGACGCAGTACCACCGCGAGGGCGCGCCCGATCTGTACCCGGAGGCGCTCCGCGGCGAGATCGACGAGGTGGCCGATCTGGTGTTCAAGGACGTCAACAACGGCGTCTACCGCTGCGGATTCGCCGGCTCGCAAGAGGCCTACGAGAAGGCGTACGACCGCCTGTTCGCTCGCCTCGACTGGCTCGTCGAACGGCTGTCCACCCGGCGGTATCTCGTCGGCGAGCACATCACCGAGGCCGACGTGCGACTGTTCACCACCCTCGTCCGTTTCGATCCCGTCTACCACGGCCACTTCAAATGCAACCGCAGCAAGCTCACCGAGATGCCGGTGCTGTGGAACTACGCACGCGACCTGTTCCAGACCCCCGGATTCGGTGACACCGTCGACTTCGATCACATCAAGCGGCACTACTACGAGGTGCACACCGACATCAATCCGTCGGGCATCGTGCCGAAGGGGCCCGATCTGGCCGGCTGGCTCGAACCGCACGGACGTGAATCACTCGGCGGATCGCCCTTCGGCGACGGCACCGCGCCGCAGCCGCCGAAGCCGGACGAACTGGTCCCGCCCGAGCACTGGGTGTAACAGTGACGGCTATGCCCCGGCGTAGGTACCGAAGCTCCAGTAGACCCCCTCGGCGTCGCGGCAGGTGAAGCCGCGGCTGCCGTAGTCCTCCTCGCGCAGGCCCTGCGTGACGGTGCCGCCCGCCGCGACGACGCGATCGTGGATGCCGTCGGGGTCGTCGGTGACAATGTAGATCGACCCGACACCCGGCGGCAGTTCGCCGATGGCACTCCCGTCGCGAACACTGCCCAGCATCACCCCGCCGCCGTCGGGCCAGCGCAGTTCCGCATGATCGACGCGGTCGCCTTCGCCGTGAACCGCGCACTCCTCGAATCCCAACACGTCGACGATGAATCGAATTGCGTCGCGTGCGTTGTCGTACTTCAGAGTGGGCCAAATGTGTGTGGTCATGACGCCATACCTTCCTCGTCGGCCGCGCGGATCGTCACCGGCGACGCCGCGATGGGACAGAGTCTCGAACATGCCCCCACCCCGACGCGGCGCGCGCCACCGGACACCACCCAGCTCGCAGGAATCTGCACGCCACGAGTCTAAATTGCCCCGTACGTGTGCATTCAAGAATTCGCGGGTAACTCCCCCGACCAGCGTCACCGACGCTCGCAACCGAAAGAGGTATCGATGGCAGGCAAGAAGGACGACGCTCAGGTCGAGATCTCGAGCGGAGGCAAGCTCGAACGGGCCCTGGTCAACATCCTGGACAACGCCAGCCGCCTACAGGGACCCGCCGTCGACAAATACGTCGCGCACGTGCGTCGAGCACACCCGTACGACACCCCGGCCCAGATCATCGAACGGCTCGAAAAGCGATTCCTGCTGGCGGTCACCGGCAGCGGATCGGCAGTGGGAGGCGCAGCGGCGGTCCCCGGAATCGGTACGGTCGCATCGCTCGCCGCCGTCGGTGCCGAGACCGCGTTCTTCATCGAGTCGTCGGCTCTGCTGACGCTGTCGGTCGCGTCCGTGCACGGCATTCCCGTCGAGAATCACCAGCAGCGACGCGCGCTGGTGCTCTCGGTGGCACTGGGCGAATCGGGCATGCAGATCGTTCAACGAACAGTGGGCAAGACAGCCAAGAACTGGGGCCCACTCGTCACCTCGCGCATCCCGGGCGGCTCGATGGCCAGCATGAACAAATCGCTGGTGAAGAAGTTCGTCACCAAATACCTGGCCAAGCGCAGTGCACTGCTGGTCGGCAAGATGCTTCCCGCCGGAATCGGCGCGGCGATCGGCGGCGCGGGCAACCGAGTGGTCGGCAAAGGCGTCATCAAGAACGCCCGTGACGCCTTCGGCCCGCCGCCCGCACGGTTCCCGGAAAATCGCATCATCGAACCGGACGAATGAGAATGCCCGGAATCTTCGAGAGGCTGCTGCGTTGACTTCGAACATGACTTCCACACCTGAACTCGGCAAGTACGGCGTCTGGCGACTGCACTCGGCGTTCACGCCGGAGTTGTCCCGCGCCATCGAGTCCTTCGGCTACGGGACCATCTGGCTCGGCGGATCCCCGCCCGCGGACCTGACGACCACCGAGGAGATCCTCGACGCCACGGACACCATCGTCGTCGCCACCGGCATCGTCAACATCTGGTCCGATGCAGCCGCCGACGTCGCCGCGTCGTATCACCGCATCGAGAGCAAGCACCCCGGACGGTTCGTCCTGGGCATCGGTGCCGGTCACCCCGAGGCCACCCAGGAGTATCAGAAGCCGTACGACGCATTGGTGAGCTACCTCGACGACCTCGACGAGGCCGGAGTCCCGATGGAGCGTCGGGTCCTCGCCGCGCTCGGCCCCAAGGTTCTCGCGCTGGCCGCGAGCCGTACCGCAGGCGCGCACCCCTATCTGACCACTCCCGAGCACACCCGTGAAGCCCGAGAAGCAGTGGGGCCGAACAAGATTCTCGCTCCCGAGCACAAGGTGGTGCTCGAGACCGATCCGGAGAAGGCACGCGCGATCGGTCGGCCACCGGTGAACAATCCCTACCTGCATCTGCGCAACTACACCAACAATCTGAACCGGCTCGGCTACTCGGACGAGGAAATCGGCGACGGCGGCAGCGACCGACTGATCGATGCCCTCGTCGCACACGGAGATGCCGACGCCATCGCTGCTCGACTCGACGAACACCTCACCGCCGGCGCGTCGCACGTGACGCTGCACGCGCTGCCCGACGACGCCGACCCGCTCGAGACGTACCGGGAGATCGCTGCGGCGTTGCATCGCTGAAACCGGGGTCATCCCGCCCGTCGGTTCCACCCCGTAACCTCGTGTACCGGTTGCCGCCAAGCAACCGGCACACGAGGTGCACCGACGGCCAGGGGGACACCGCACAGATGACCAGCTACTCGGCTCCGGCGCTGGAAGCGCAGGCTCTGACGAAACAATTCGGTACCGTTCGCGCGGTCTCGGACCTTAGCTTCGTCGTTCCACGCGGAACCGTCACCGGCTTTCTCGGGCCGAACGGCTCCGGCAAGTCCACTACACTGCGGATGCTGCTCGGCCTCGTCGCCCCGACCTCGGGCGTCGGCCTCGTCAACGGCGTTCCGTTTCGTACGGCGACCCACCCGGCCCGTACCGTCGGGGCCGTTCTCGACTCGCTGAGTTTGCACCCCAAACGCAGCGCCGAGCACCACCTGAAGATCTACACCGCGGCGATCGGGGTACCCGACAGCCGCGCCCTCGACGTCCTGAACCTCGTCGGTCTGGGCGACGCCGCACACCGCGCAGCAGGCGGGTTCTCTCTCGGCATGCGTCAGCGACTGACCTTGGCAACAGCTCTACTCGGCGATCCCGAGATCCTCGTACTCGACGAACCCGCGAACGGCCTCGATCCCGAGGGGATCGCCTGGCTTCGAGACTTCCTCAAAGCGTTCGCGGCATCGGGGAGAACCGTCCTGGTATCGAGCCACATCCTGCGCGAGATCGAGCAGACCGTCGACACTCTCGTCATCGTCAGCGCCGGCACCCTGATGTACCAGGGATCCATCGCTCAGCTGCGATCCACCCGCCCGAGCCGCGTGCTCGTCGCCGCGTCCGACCCGGCGAAACTGGCTCTGGCTTTGGCGTCCACCGGACTCACCGACACCCAACTGCTGCCCGACGGCCGCATCGGCGTCGCGGGTGCCGACGCCGCCACCGTCACGCGCATCGCGGCCGACGCTGGGGTCACGGTCTTCGGCACCACCAGCGAACACGTCGACCTCGAGCAGGTGTTCCTGTCCATGACCGCCGGGCAGTACACCGCAGCACCCGTCCAACCCACTGCATACGGACCGCCTCCTGGATATGGGCCGCCGCCTGGTTACAACCAGGGGTACTCACCGCCGCCACAGAACTACGGACCACCGCAGAACTGGAACGGGGGTTCGCGATGAACGCGCTGTTGACATCAGAGATCCGCAAGGTCACCACACTGAAGTTCTGGTGGGCGCTGGCGATCGCACCGATCGTTGTCGGCGTGTTCGCGTCCGTCATCACCTCGGTGATCGCGAACCAGCTGGGCGAGTTCGAGGAAGATCTTCAGATCGCCGGCGGTGTCGCCTCCATCGGCCTGTACGTCGCCGCCGGTGCCGCCATCCTGTTCGCCGGCATCTTCGGCGCAGTCAACGCCGGAACCGAGTTTCGACACAAGACCATCACCACCAGCTTCCTGACGGCCCGCGGCAGGGACGGCGTCGTTGCCGCCAAACTCATCGTCACCGCGCTGTTCGGCCTGGGGTACGGCCTCGTCGTGCTCCTGGCGAGCCTGGTGTGTCTGCTGATCTTCAGCCAACGAACAATCGTCCTCGACGGCGCTTTCATCGGCGTCGTCGCGTCGTGCTTGCTCGCCGTGGTGCTGTGGTCGCTCATCGGAGCCGGGCTGGGACTGCTGCTCAAGTCCCCGACCTGGGCCGCCATCGTGCTCGTCGCCTGGCTGCCGTTCGGTGAAGGACTGCTGTCCCTGATTCTGTTCGGAGTCGGTTTCGGACCGGTGGCAACCGCGCTGCCGTCGAACCTGACATTGCCGACGATGGCCGCGACACAATTGGACGATGCGGGCGACCTCGCGTCGTGGCCGTGGGCTCCGCTCGGACTTGCCCTGTGGGCCGTGATCCTCACCGGTGGCGGGTGGTTCCTGGCCCGTACCCGGGACATCGACTGACCACCGCATCGGCGGGGATGTTCGCCCGATCCTGCTGTCGGTAGCCGGGTCTACCGTGTGAATCGATGGCACACAGCGAATACGTGAAGGATCGAGCAGCGTCGGGCAGCAATACGGGCAGTACCCGTCTGCTGGAAACCGACCCCGGCTCGTCCGGCGTACCCACCGACTCCCGGCCGACCACCGCGTCGTCGATCACCGCGTCGTCGATCACACGGCGTGGCTGGATCAGACGTCTGCTCGCGCAGTGCATGTTGCACCGGCGGACGGCACTCGGCGCACTGGGCGTGACGATGATCGCCGCCCTCATCGACATCTCGTTTCCGCTGCTGACGCGCCTCGCGATCGACGACGCCAGCGCAGGCAAGAACGACGTGATCGCCGGAGTCGCGATAGCCATCGCACTGCTGGGTGCTCTCCGGTTCGCCTGCCAATTCGGTCGGCGCATGCTCGCCGGGCGCCTGTCGATCGATGTCCAACACGATCTGCGGATGGACCTGCTGGCGTCGCTGCAGCGACTCGACGGTCGCAAGCAGGACGAAATCCGAACCGGCCAGGTCGTGTCGAGATCGATCACCGACCTGCAGTTGGTGCAGGGTCTGCTCGCCATGGTGCCGCTGTCGGCCGGGGCAATTCTGCAGTTCGTCCTGGCCCTGGTCGTGATGGCCTACCTCTCACCGCTGCTCACCCTTGTCGCGGTCGTCATCGTTCCCGCGGTCAGCGTCGTCGTCTACCGAATGCGACCCACCCTCTTCGCTGCCACCTGGTCAGCACAACAGCGCGCCGCCGATCTGGCCCAGCACGTGGAGGAGACCGTCACCGGAGTCCGGGTGGTCAAGGGCTTCGGGCAGGAAGCGCGTGCGGTGGATCGCATCGAAGCTCTCGGGCGCAGGCTGTTCGCCGAACGCATGCGCTCGGCCCGCATCAATTCACGGTTCGCACCGACCATGGCAACCATTCCTCAGCTCGGACTGGTCGGCGTCATCGCTCTCGGCGGCTGGTTGGCACTGCACGGCCACATCACCATCGGCACCTTCCTCGCCTTCGCCACCTACGTGGCCACGCTGTCCGCCGTCACCCGAACCGTGTCGTCGGTGGTGATCATGGCGCAGCTCTCCCGCGCGGCCGTCGAGCGCGTCTACGAAGTGGTCGACACCGAGCCGACCGCACCGGAACCGGCGCACCCCATCGCACTGCCCGACGGCCCCCTCGGCGTCCACCTCACCGGCGTCACGTTCGGATTCGAGGCAGAGCGCAACGTTCTCAGCGACCTCGACCTGAGCATCGCCCCCGGGGAGACGGTGGCCGTCGTGGGACACGCGGGCTCGGGAAAGACCGCGCTCTCCCTGCTGCTCCCCCGCTTCTATCGCCCTACTCGCGGCCGGATCGCGGTGACCTCCGGGGACACGTCCATCGACATCGACGACCTGGATTCCGCGTCACTGCGCGAAGCGGTGTCGTTGGTCTTCGACGAGCCGTTTCTGTTCTCCGACACCATCGCCGCCAACATCGCGCTCGGCAGGCCCGAGGCAAGCGCGGAGGAGATCGAACACGCGGCTCGGCTGGCTCAGGCCTCGACCTTCATCGACGCTCTGCCCGAGGGCTACGACAGTCTCGTCGGCGAACGCGGCCTCACCCTCTCGGGCGGGCAACGCCAACGCATCGCCCTGGCTCGCGCCCTGTTGGTCGAGCCGCGGATTCTCGTCCTCGACGACGCCACCTCCGCCGTCGACGCCGAGACCGAGGCCGCCATCTTCGACGCACTGCGCGGCGTGCGTACCCGGGCGACCCTCGTCCTCGCACACCGCCGATCGACGCTGACGTTGGCCGACCGAGTAGCCGTCCTCGACGGTGGACACATCATCGACACCGGCACAGTCGACGAACTCGACGAGCGCTGCCCACTGTTCCGCGCTCTCCTCGCGGGCGGAGACGAGAACGAACACAGCGACGCCGCACCGGAACCGCGCACGGAACCGTCGGCGGCGATGCTCTGGCCGGACGATGCTCTGGAAGCCGCATCGAACCCCGGTGGCGCGATGCCGCCCGCAGGTGCCGGAGGCGGAGGCACCCACGGCGCAGCGATGGCCGGCGCATTCGGCTCGTTGGCACCGACGCAGGCCATCTCCGACGCGGTGGCAGCCCTGCCACCGGCAACGGAGGAACCAGGCGGATCGAGACAACAGTTGCGTCGACCCGACCCGGAATTCCGGCTCTCACGACTGCTGAGTCCTGTCCGGCTGCTGCTGGCAGGTGTCGTGGTGCTGCTGGCGCTGGACTCCATCGCCTCGATCGCCTTTCCCTCACTCGTCCGGTACGCGGTGGACAGCGGCGTGGCCCGCGGGGACTCCGACACCCTGTGGATCGCAACGTCGATAGGCGTCGCCCTGGCTGCTGCCAGCTGGTTCGTGGTCTGCGCGACGACCGTGCTCACCGCACGAGCCGGCGAGCGGGTGCTGTTCGGATTGCGAGTACGCAGCTACGCGCACATTCAGAGACTCGGGCTGGACTACTACGAACGCGAGCTGTCCGGGCGCATCATGACGCGAATGACCACCGACGTCGATGCGCTGTCGTCGTTCATCCAGACCGGCGCGTCCACGGCCGTGGTCAGCGTGCTGACCGTCGTCGGCATCGCGATCGCACTGCTCGTCACGGATACGACACTCGGGCTGGTCGCCCTGGCGGTCGTGCCGCCGCTCGCCGTCGCAACCGCCGTCTTCCGACGCATCTCCTCGGCTGCGTACTCGACCTCGCGCGAACGCATCTCCATCGTCAACGCCGATTTCCAGGAGAACGTCACCGGACTGCGCGCAGCGCAGGCATACCGACGTGAGGAGTACGCAGCCTCTCGCTTCGCCGAACGCAGCAACCGCTACCGAGCGAGCCGCATGCGATCGCAGACCGCAATCTCGGTGTTCTTCCCGTTCATCACGCTGCTCTCGGATGCCGCGCTGGCCGTCGTCGTCTTCGTCGGTGCGCATCAGATCGCCACGGGCACCGCCACCGCGGGCACCCTGGTGGCGTTCGTGTTGTACCTCGGACTCCTCTTCGGCCCGATCCAGCAACTCTCGCAAGTATTCGACGGCTACCAGCAGGCCCGCGTCGGCGTCGGCCGAATCGGAGACCTCTTACGCACGACGAGTTCGATCGAAACAGCGACAGCGACCGGGTCCGGTGCAGTCGTCGGCGATCGCCTGCACGCCGACATCGACCTCGTCGACGTCAGCTTTCGGTATGCCGGAGCGCACTCCGACGCGCTCAGTGAGGTATCTCTCAGCATCCCGGCAGGCACCACCGTCGCATTGGTCGGCCGCACCGGGGCAGGCAAATCCACCGTCGTGAAGCTGCTCGCTCGGTTCTACGACCCGACCTCGGGATCGGTACGCGTGGGTGGCCACGACCTCCGCGACTACCGGTTGTCCGACTACCGCCACCGGCTGGGCGTCGTACCGCAGGAAGCCCACCTGTTCACCGGAACCATCGCGTCGAACATCGCGTACGGCAGGCCCGACGCCAGCAGGGCCGACATCGAGAACGCGGCACGCTCGGTCGGGGCCCTCGACACCATCGCTGCACTTCGCGGCGGTATGCAGCAACCTGTCGGAGAACGCGGCCAAGGGTTGTCGGCCGGCCAGCGACAGCTGATCGCACTGGCCCGCGCCGAACTGGTGGATCCCGATCTACTCCTGCTCGACGAAGCGACCGCGACCCTCGATCCGGCCACCGAACGCAAGGTCCTCGAAGCCAGCAACGCCGTTGCGCGGACCCGCACCGCAGTGGTCGTCGCGCACCGATTGGCCACCGCCGCACGAGCGGATTTGATCGTGGTCGTCGACGGTGGTCGTATCGTGGAAGTCGGACGACATTCCGAACTTCGCAAACGGGACGGCTTCTACGCCACATTGTGGGCTGCAGCCGAAACGAACCGGGGGAATAATTCGATAGTCAACGGGGTCATCGACAACGAGGCCGATGGTTACCGGTGAGTACATATCACAGCTACGTCCCGGACGCACGCGATCTCGACCGGAGGTCTAGCCTGGAGTCGTACGCGCGCTGATCGGGAACGAAGACAGAAACGAGGCGAACTACTGCCGTGAGCAGCAGCTCTACTACCCAATTCGGACAAAATCAATGGCTGGTCGACGAGATGTACCAGCGGTTCAAGCAGGACCCGTCCTCCGTCGACGCGAGCTGGCACGAGTTCCTCACCGATTACGACCCCGAAGCCGTGATCGACGAGAACCCCATCTCCAACGGTAAGTCCGGTTCCAACGGCTCGGCCTCGAACGGCAGCTCGGCCAAGTCCGCTCCTCCCGCAGCACCCGCGCCTCCTGCGAAGCCCGCCGCCTCGGCCGCGAAGACCGAAGCCCCGAAGACCGAAGCTCCCAAGAAGACCGAAGCCCCCGCGAAGGCCGCAGCTCCCAAGTCTGCTGAATCCAAGCCTGCTCCGGCGAAGTCGGCCCAGGCCAAGCCGGCCGAGAAGAAGGCAGCCCCGGCCAAGCCCGCCGCTGCCGAATTCGGTGAAGAGTCGAGCAAGATTCTGCGCGGCGCAGCTGCAGCGGTTGCCAAGAACATGTCCGCTTCGCTGCAGATTCCGACAGCTACCAGCGTGCGAGCCATCCCGGCCAAGCTCATGGTCGACAATCGCCTCGTCATCAACAACCACCTCGCGCGTACCCGCGGCGGCAAGATCTCGTTCACGCACCTGCTCGGCTACGCCATCGTGCAGGCCGTCAAGGCGTTCCCGAACATGAACCGCCACTTCGCCGAGGTCGACGGCAAGCCCAATGCCGTCACTCCGGCGTCGATCAACCTCGGTCTGGCGATCGACCTTCCCGGCAAGGACGGCAACCGTTCCCTCGTCGTCGCGGCCATCAAGAACACGCAGGACTTCACGTTCACGCAGTTCTACAACGCGTACGAGGACATCGTCCGGCGTGCCCGCGACGGCAAGCTCACCGGCGAGGACTTCCAGGGCGTCACGATCTCGCTGACCAACCCCGGCGGAATCGGCACCGTCCACTCCGTCCCGCGCCTGATGAACGGCCAGGGTGCCATCATCGGTGCCGGTGCCATGGAGTACCCGGCGGAATTCCAGGGTGCCAGCGACGAGCGTCTCGCCGAGTTCGGCGTCGGCAAGCTCATGACGCTGACCTCGACGTACGACCACCGCATCATTCAGGGTGCGGAGTCGGGCGACTTCCTCAAGACGATCCACAATCTGCTGATCAGCGACGAGTTCTACGACGAGCTGTTCCATTCGCTCAAGATCCCGTACGAGCCGATCCGCTGGCGCAAGGATCTGCCCGAGGGCACCGTCGACAAGAACACCCGCGTGCTCGAGCTCATCGCGGCGTACCGCAACCGCGGTCACCTGATGGCCGACACCGACCCGTTGCAGTTCACCAAGGACAAGTTCCGGATGCATCCGGACCTCGACGTGATCAGCCACGACCTGACGCTGTGGGATCTCGACCGCGAGTTCAAGGTCGGCGGATTCCACGGCAAGGACAAGATGAAGCTGCGCGACGTGCTCAGCGTCCTGCGCGACTCGTACTGCCGCCACGTCGGCGTCGAGTACACCCACATCCTCGAGACCGAGCAGGTCTCGTGGCTGCAGGAACGCGTCGAAGCCAAGCACGTCAAACCGACTGTGGCGCAACAGAAGTACATCCTCAGCAAGCTCAACGCAGCCGAGGCCTTCGAGACGTTCCTGCAGACCAAGTACGTCGGACAGAAGCGCTTCTCGCTCGAAGGTGCCGAGTCGGTCATCCCGATGATGGACTCCGTCATCGACCAGAGCGCCGAGTACGCCCTCGACGAGGTCGTCATCGGCATGCCGCACCGCGGTCGCCTGAACGTGCTGGCCAACATCGTCGGCAAGCCGTACTCGAAGATCTTCACCGAGTTCGAGGGCAACATGAACCCGGCTGCCGCACACGGCTCCGGTGACGTGAAGTACCACCTCGGTGCCGAGGGCACGTACATCCAGATGTTCGGCGACAACGACATCAAGGTCTCGCTCACGGCGAACCCGTCGCACCTCGAAGCCGTCGACCCCGTTCTCGAAGGCCTCGTCCGGGCCAAGCAGGACCTCCTGGACAAGGGCACCGGCCAGGGCGGTTACTCCGTGCTGCCGCTGATGCTGCACGGCGACGCGGCCTTCGCAGGCCAGGGCGTCGTCGCGGAAACGCTGAACCTGTCCGATCTGCGTGGCTACCGCACCGGCGGAACCGTGCACATCGTCGTCAACAACCAGGTCGGCTTCACCACCTCGCCGGAGTTCTCGCGCTCGTCCGAGTACTGCACCGACGTGGCCAAGATGATCGCCGCGCCGATCTTCCACGTCAACGGCGACGACCCCGAGGCATGTGCCTGGGTGGCTCAGCTGGCAGTGGACTTCCGTCAGAAGTTCCACAAGGACGTCGTCATCGACATGATCTGCTACCGCCGTCGCGGACACAACGAGGGCGACGACCCCTCGATGACCCAGCCGGCGATGTACGACGTGATCGACACCAAGCGCAGCGTCCGCAAGAGCTACACCGAATCGCTCATCGGCCGTGGCGACATCTCGCTCAAGGAAGCCGAGGACGCGCTCCGCGACTACCAGGGTCAGCTCGAACGCGTCTTCAACGAGGTACGCGAACTCGAGAAGTACACCCCGGAGCCCAGCGAATCGGTCGAACTCGACCAGCAGTTGCCGACCAAGCTCACCACCGCCGTCGACAAGGCCGTACTGCACCGCATCGGTGATGCGCACCTCGACATTCCCGAGGGATTCAACGTGCACCCCCGCGTCAAGCCGGTGCTCGAGAAGCGTCGGGAAATGGCGTACGAGGGCAAGGTCGACTGGGCCTTCGGCGAACTGCTCGCACTCGGCTCGCTCGTGGACGAGGGACGTAACATTCGTTTCTCGGGCCAGGACACCCGCCGCGGCACGTTCACGCAGCGGCACTCGGTGATCATCGACCGCAAGACCGGTTCCGAGTACACGCCGCTGCAGAACATCGGCAGCGACAATCCCGGCAAGTTCATGGTCTACGACTCCGCACTGAGCGAGTTCGCGGCCGTCGGCTTCGAGTACGGCTACTCCGTGGGCAACCCGGACGCACTGGTGATGTGGGAAGCGCAGTTCGGCGACTTCGTCAACGGTGCCCAGTCCATTATCGACGAGTTCATCTCGTCCGGTGAAGCCAAGTGGGGACAGCTCTCCGACGTCGTGCTGCTGCTCCCGCACGGCCACGAGGGTCAGGGTCCGGACCACACGTCCGGACGCATCGAACGCTTCCTGACGCTGTGCGCCGAAGGATCGATGACCGTCGCACTCCCCTCGACCCCCGCGAACTACTTCCACCTGCTGCGTAGGCATGCGCGTGACGGAATCCGTCGCCCGCTGATCGTCTTCACCCCGAAGTCGATGCTGCGCAACAAGGCAGCAGTGAGCAACATCGAGGACTTCACCGACGGCAAGTTCCACTCGGTGTTCGACGAGCCCACCTACGACACCGGCACCGGCGACCGCAGCAAGGTCAAGCGCGTGCTGATGGTCAGCGGCAAGCTCTACTACGAGCTCCTCGCTCGCAAGCAGAAGGACAACCGCGACGACGTCGCCATCGTCCGAATCGAGCAGCTCTACCCCGTGCCGACGCGTCGAATCCGGGAAGCACTCGAGAGCTACCCGAACGCAACGGAATTCCGCTGGGTTCAGGAAGAGCCTGCGAACCAGGGTGCCTGGCCGTTCTTCGGTCTCGCACTGCCCGAACTCATGCCCGAAAAGCTGGTCGGCATCAAGCGCATCTCCCGTCGCGCCATGTCCGCACCGTCCTCGGGATCGAGCAAGGTGCACGCCGTCGAGCAACTCGAAATCATCGACGAGGCCTTCAACAAGGTCGGCGAAGACTAGATCTCCGACAGCGACAAGCGGCCCACTCCTTCGGGGGGTGGGCCGCTTTCGTCGTTTCTGTGCGCTCCCGGGTTGGGATCAATGTGGGATTCAGTCGGTCAGACTGCAACAAAGCCGCATTCATTCGGCTGTGGCCTCGGCCGCACTTCGGATGAATGCGGGATTCAGTCGGTCAGACTGCAACAAAGGGACATTGATCCCAACTGGGGAGGACCTGCAACCGGGGAGGACGTCGAACCGGGAGGACGCACACTAGGGCGGGGCTCAGGCGTCGGCGTCGGCTCCCAGGAGTGCGGAGATCATGCCCGGGGCCAGGGCCACAGCAGGTAGGGCGTTGACGTTCAGGTCGATCAACTCGTCGCGAGTGATCTGTGGATTTCTGAGCCAGGTGATGGTGGCTTCTTCGACGAAGGCGATCCACCCGCGGACGGCGAGATCGATGGTGGCGGTGACATCGACGTCGAGTTGAGCGAGTTGGACGAGAGTGCGATCGGCCATGGTGGTGCGGGTCTGCTCGAACACCTCGCGCATCTGGGGGTCTCCGCTTGCCGTGCCGCGGAGCAGGGAGATGAAGGTGTCGCGTTTCTCGCTGACGTAGTCGACGTAGTTGGCGATGGAGTCGCGCAGAATCTCGAAGGGTTCGAGGTCGGGGTCGGGTGCGGTCCGTTCGATCATCGACCGCGACGCCTCGCGGACTATTTCGAGGTGAAAGTCCTGCTTGGACGCGAAGTAGTGGAACAGTAGACCTCGGGAGACTCCGGCCTGATCGGCGATGTCCTCGACGGAGATCTGTTCGAGTGGCCGATCGGCGAGCATCTCGGTGCCGAGCTCGATCAGCTGCGCTCGTCGTTGCTGCGGACTGAGTCTGGTCCTTTTCGTCGTCGATACTCCAGCGCGGTTCACATCCGCCATGCAATCATCCTATTGAATAGTAGTCAATAACTATTGACTCACACTCAGTAAGCTTCTAGTCTGCTCTACATGAGTCTTCCCGTAACAGATACTTCGGACCGCGCAACGTCGCCGCGTCACGTCGATACGCTGATCATCGGCAGTGGTTTCGCCGGGCTCGGAGCGGCGATCAAGCTGACCAAGGCAGGCAAGAAGAACTTCGTCGTCGTCGAACGCGGCCACGATGTGGGCGGTACCTGGCGCGACAACACCTACCCCGGTGCAGCCTGCGACGTGCCCTCGCATCTGTACTCGTACTCGTTTGCGCTGAACCCGGAGTGGACTCGTTCGTTCTCCACCCAGCCCGAGATCCAGAAGTACATCGCCGGAGTTGCGCGCAAGTACGGCGTCATGGACAAGCACGTCTTCGGCACGGACGTGACGTCGGCGCGATGGAACGCCTCCACCAGCCGCTGGGACGTCGAGACGACCACCGGCAACTACACCGCCAAGATCGTCGTCTCGGCCGTCGGCGCACTGTGTGAGCCGAACCTGCCCGATATAAAGGGAATTCACGACTTCGAGGGCGACGTCTTCCACTCCGCTCAGTGGAACCACGACGTCTCGCTCGCCGGCAAGCGCGTCGCCGTCATCGGGACCGGCGCATCGGCGATCCAGATCGTTCCCGCCATCGCAGGCCAGGTCGAGCACCTCGACGTCTACCAGCGCACCGCGCCGTGGATCCTCCCTCGCGCCGATCGCCCGTACACCAAGCTCGAGCGCTTCGCCTTCAAGCACGTGCCCGGCTTCCAGCGCCTCGCCCGCGCCGGCATCTACGCGATGCGCGAGACCCAGGTCGTCGGGCTGGCGAAGAACCCCGCGTTCATGAAGCCGCTGCAGTGGGCGTCGGAGAATCATCTGCGTACACAGATCAAGGACAAGGCGCTGCGCGCGAAGGTGACCCCGAACTTCCGCATCGGCTGCAAGCGCATGTTGATCTCCAACGCGTACTACCCGGCTCTCGCGCAGAGCAACGTCGACCTCGTGACCGACGGCATCGCCGAGATCCGCACGGGATCGATCGTCACCAAGGACGGCACCGAGCGCCCGATCGACGCACTCGTCGTCGCCACCGGCTTCCACGTCACCGATTCGCCTGCCTACCAAGCCATCGTCGGCAAGGACGGCCGAACGCTGGCGCAGACGTTCGACGACGGCGGACAGCAGGGCTACAAGGGCGCTGCGGTGGCGAACTTCCCGAACATGTTCTTCCTCGTCGGCCCCAACACCGGCCTCGGGCACACCTCGATGGTCTTCATGATCGAGTCGCAGATCAACTACCTGGTCGACGCCTTGAACACCATCGACAAGCACGACATCGGGACCATCGAAGTGCGCAAGGACGTGCAGGACGAGTACAACGTGACCCTGCAGGACCAGCTCGCCAAGAGCGTCTGGATGAACGGCGGCTGCGCCAGCTGGTATCTGGACAAGCACGGAAACAACACCACCCTGTGGCCCGGGTTCACGTTCGAGTTCCGTCGTCAGACCAAGCATTTCGATCTCGATGCGTACCGTAGCGTCGCAACCGCAGATCTGACCTCCGCGTCGGCGAGCACGGCCGCCGGCAACAACACAGACAAGGTGTCCGCACGATGAGCACATTCACAGGCAAGGTAGCCGTCGTCACCGGCGCGGGTTCGGGAATCGGCCGGGCCCTGGCCCTCGAGCTGGCCGGACGCGGAGCCAAGCTCGCACTGTCCGACGTCGACACCGCCGGACTCGACGAGACGGTGCGCCGCGTCGAAGCACTCGGAGCCGAGGTGAAGTCCGATTTCCTCGACGTCTCGCAGCGCGAGACCGTGCTGGACTATGCCGAGGCCGTCGTCGCGCATTTCGGCAAGGTCAACCAGATCTACAACAACGCGGGCATCGCCTACCACGGTGACGTGGAGAAGTCCTCGTTCAAGGACATCGAGCGCATCGTCGACGTCGATTTCTGGGGTGTCGTCAACGGCACCAAGGCATTTCTGCCGCACATCAAGGCCTCCGGCGACGGCCACATCGTCAACATCTCCAGTCTGTTCGGCCTGTTGGCGATGCCGTCCCAGTCCGCGTACAACGCTGCGAAGTTCGCCGTCCGCGGATTCAGCGAGTCGCTGCGCATGGAGATGTTGATCGCGAAGGCTCCGGTGAAGGTGACCGTGGTGCACCCCGGTGGCATCAAGACTGCCATCGCCCGCAACGCCACCGTCGCCGAGAATTTCGACCAGGCCGACGTGGCGAAGTTCTTCGACAGCAAGTTGGCGAAGACCACCCCGATCGACGCGGCCAAGACCATTCTCAAGGGCGTCGAGAAGGGCCGGGGTCGCGTGCTCATCGGTTCCGACGCCATCGCGCTCGATCTGCTGCAACGCATCACCGGCTCGCGGTACCAGGGCCTGATCGCAGCGGTGTCCAAGCGGGCCATGCCACGGTCGAAGAAGTAGGCGGGTCGCGTCGTGAAAGCCTTCTACGTTCCACTGCCGATCGTTGCGGCGGCGCTCAAGCCCTTCTACCGCCTCGCGCTGAATCCGCGTCTGTCCTTCCGGGCGCAGCGGGCGGTCCTCGAGGCCGCGGCTCCCGTGCAGACGCTCCCACACGGGACCGTCGCGCAGAAGCTGACGCTCGCGGGCAGGCGAGCCGAGCGCATCACCGTCGGAGCCACCGAACGCGACACCGCCATCCTGTACCTCCACGGGGGCGCGTTCACGATCGGTTCGATCAACACCCACCGATCGCTCGCCGCCCATCTGGCCCGAGAGTCGGCCAGCGCCGTGTACGTACTCGACTACCGACTGGCCCCGGAGAACCCGTACCCGGCCGCGCTCGACGACGCCGTGGCGGCGTTCCGAGAACTCGTGCGTTCGCACGGCTTCACCCCGGATCGCATCGCCATCGCCGGCGATTCGGCAGGCGGTGGTCTGACCGTCGCGACGGCGAGGCGGCTGGTGGACGACGGCGCGAGGCCGGCAGCCCTCGGATTGATCTCACCGTGGGTCGATCCGGGCGCACGCGATGCGGTCAAGCCGCGCGACCTGGTGGTCAACACCGGGTGGTCGAACTCCTCGGCCGACGCATATCTCGGGGCGGGCGACCCACTGGATCAAGGCTTCGCGCCGCTCCAGGGCAACCTCGACGAGCTGCCTCCGGTCGTCATGCACGTCGGGACGGACGAGGTGCTCTATCCGCAGATCACCGCATTCGCGGACAAGCTGCGCCTGTCCGGCGTCGAACTCGAGTACATCGAGTACAAGAAGCTCTGGCACGTGGCGCATCTGCAGGCGTCGATCCTGCGGGAAGCAGCCGAAGCCGTCCAGCACATGGGTGCGTACCTGGGCCGCAAGCTCAGAGCAGAGCAGAAGTCCGACGTGTCAGAGGCTGTGCTCGCCGAGCCAGCGGCCGGCGACATCGCCTGACGCAGCACCGCCGCGGACCTCGCCGATCATGTCGGCGAGGTCCGCTGTCGTCAGCTCCCCCGCCACCACCGAGAACGACTTCACCGCACTCTCGTCCAGCACACCGGTGCGGTACAGCGGAACGACGTTCTGCGCTGGATACACGTGATCGTCGTCGGGCAGAGTCGTCAGATCCTTGGCCAGCGGACCGAACGACGCAGTCCGAATCGCGAGAGCATCCACCGCACCGGAATTCAGGTCGTCGACGGCGAACTGCGCATCCGGGTAGACCATGAACTCGGAGAAACGGGCCCTGGTGAAGCTGGGACTGCCCATGCCCTCCGTCCTTACGTCCATCGGATCGACCTCCCCCTCGACCGTTCCGACGGTCACGTCGTCCCGACGCAGAAAATCGGCGACGTTCGGCACCTCGTCCGAGATCGCGTCTGGAGCGATTGCAAGGGCCAATCGATCCTCGGCGGTTGCGTAATCTCCCACCGACAGTCCGGCGGGCAGCGATCGGTTCAGTTCGGTGAACACGTCCTCCGCTTCGGTTGCCCCGGCCAGGGTGTCGAAGGTGCGCAACAGGTCCCCGGTCAGGTCGGGGATCATCGATACCTCGCCGCGGTCCAGCGCCGCGAGGTACGCCGTCCGATCCCCCAGGTTCTCGGCGACGGAGACCTCGGCTCCCGTCGACCGGAGTCCTCCTGCGTAGATCTGTGCGAGCAACCGGGAGAGGTCGGAATTCCCGGCTCCGACGACGACGGGCATGTGCCCGGGTTCGGCCCGGTCGGCCGCACTGCACCCACCGACGGAACCTGCAATAGTGACCGCGAGGGCCGCTGCCAGAATCGACGAACGCACTCTCATTTTCTCCTGTTCACTGCCCGTGGGGTTTACCGATCCCGACCGCGGGGCACAGATGCGAACGAGAGGGTAGTCGAACCAACCTTATGGGCACGGCGACGTCGACTACCATCCCGAGCAGCCCGAGTCCTGGTTCGGCGGTGTCCCCGGTGATCGGGCGGCACCCGTCGGAGTTGGGGCTTCGTCTGTGCCCGAACCGATGGAAGGACACCATGACCACCTCCCGAATCACGCGCGCGTTCTCCGCCCCGAAGGCAGTGGCGGCCGTTGCCGCGCTCGCCCTGTCGGTCACCGCACTGACCGCCTGCGGCGGAAATTCGGATCCGCTCTCGAGCGGAGGCGGCGAGAGCAACGACGACACGAACTCGATCATCGTCGGCTCGGCCAACTTCCCGGAGTCCGAGACCGTCGCGAACATCTACGCAGAAGCATTGCGCGCCAACGGTTTCGAGGTGAGCACCAAGCTCAACATCGGTAGCCGCGAGGCGTACATTCCCGCCGTCCGCGACGGCTCGATCGACCTGATTCCCGACTACACGGGCAACCTGCTCCAGTACTTGGACGAATCTGCCACGGCCACCTCGTCCGAGGACGTGCTGGCGGCACTGCCCGCCGCACTCGGCGACGACCTCTCGGTGACGGCCCAGGCACCCGGCGAGGACAAGGATGCCGTCGTCGTCACCCGCGCGACCGCAACCGAGCGCAATCTCAAGACCGTCGGCGATCTCGCACCGTTCTCCTCGGAGGTGACGTTCGCGGGCACGCCGGAATTCCAGGAGCGCGTCGGCGGACTGCCGGGCCTGAAAGCGAAGTACGGCCTGGACATCTCCCCCGGTAACTACGTGCCCATCTCCGACGGCGGCGGACCGGCCACGGTCGAGGCACTCGTGTCGGGCCAGGTCGTCGCGGCGGACATCTTCACCACCTCGCCTGCCATCGCGCAGAACGATCTCGTGGTTCTCGAAGACCCGGAGAACAATTTCGCCGCTCAGAACGTCATCCCGGTGCTGCGGGCGTCCAAGCAGTCCGACAAGCTCACTCAGGTTCTCGACGCCGTCTCGGCGCAGATCACCACCGAAGAGCTCATTGCACTGAACACGTCGGTGTCCGGCGACCAGAAGGTCGAACCGGCTGCGGCGGCAACGGCGTGGGTCAAGGACAAGGGTCTGGACCAGCCGGTCAGCTGATGATCACCTTCGAGAACATCACCAAGACGTACCCGGACGGCACCACGGCAGTCGACTCGTTGGACCTGGTGATCCAGCCACACTCGTTCACCGTGTTCGTGGGGCCGTCCGGCTGCGGCAAGACGACGTCGATGCGGATGATCAACCGGATGATCGCGCCCACCTCGGGCGTCATCACGGTCGACGGCCGCAACATCGCCGACACCGACGCGGTGAAGCTGCGCAGGGGAATCGGCTACGTCATCCAGAGTGCCGGGCTGCTGCCCCACCGTTCCGTCGTCGACAATGTTGCGACGGTTCCGGTGTTGAACGGTCAGTCCCGGCGCGCGGCCCGCAAGGCGGCGCTCGAGGTACTGGAACGAGTGGGCCTGGATCCGGCTCTCGCGTCCCGCTACCCGGCACAGCTGTCCGGCGGGCAGCAACAGCGCGTCGGGGTGGCCCGCGCGCTCGCCGCGGACCCACCGATTCTGTTGATGGACGAACCCTTCAGCGCCGTCGATCCGGTGGTGCGTGAGGATCTGCAGACCGAGATGCTCAGGCTGCAGGCCGATCTGAAGAAGACGATCGTGTTCGTCACGCACGACATCGACGAGGCCGTGCGGCTGGGCGACCACATCGCAGTCTTCGGACCGCAGGGTCGTCTGCAGCAATACGACAAGCCCGAGACCGTGCTCGCGGCACCGGCGACGTCGTTCGTGGCGTCGTTCGTCGGCCGCGACCGCGGCTACCGAGGCCTGTCTTTCCGCTCCGCGCAGTCGGTGACGATGCATCCGATCCATACCGCGACCGAGGACGAGATGAGCACCCTGCGACTCGACCAAGGGCAGTGGGTTCTGGTCGTGGACTCCCAGCGTCGTCCCCTCGGCTGGATCGACGCCACCGGCGTCGAGAAGGTACGCGGCGGCGGCAGCCTGGACGAGAGCACCGCGGCCGGTGGGTCGCTGTTCCTCGAGGGCGGCGATCTACGGCAGGCGCTCGACTCGGCGATCTCGTCTCCGTCGGGAATCGGCGTCGCCGTCGATTCGACCGGTGCCGCCGTGGGCAGCGTCGACGGTGCGGAGATTCTCGAAAACCTGGCCGTACAGCGCAAGTCGGAGGACGAGGAGCGCAATCGCCACCACTTCGGCGCGACCGGGAACGACGCACAGTGACCTGGCTGTTCGACAACTTCGGCGTCGTACTCGGGTACACGAAGACACATCTGTATCTTTCGCTCGTGCCCCTGCTCATCGGACTGCTCATCGCCGTTCCGGTCGGCACCCTGATTCGCAACACGCGGTGGGTCCGCCGAATCACGTTGACGGTGGCCAGCATTGCGTTCACGTTGCCGTCACTGGCACTGTTCGTCACCATTCCTGCGGTCGTGGGACTGCCTGTGCTCGATCCGCTGAACGTGGTGATCGCACTGACGGTGTACTCCACGGCTCTGCTCGTTCGCGCGGTTCCGGAGGCACTCGATTCGGTTCCGTTCGCCGTCGTCGATTCGGCTCAGGCCATGGGCTTTTCGTCGTTACGCCGGGCGGTGACCGTCGAGCTACCGCTGTCCTTGCCGGTGCTCATCGCCAATATTCGAGTTGTCACGGTCACCAACATCTCGTTGGTCTCGGTGGGTTCGGTGATCGGTATCGGTGGTCTCGGCCAGCTGTTCACCCAGGGCTACCAACGTGACTATCCCGATCAGATCTTCGCCGGCATCATCTCGATCGTGTTCTTGGCGTTGATCTTCGACGCCGCCCTGTATCTGGTGGGCCGTCGACTCACGCCGTGGACCCGGCAGGGCACGAGCCCGTCGACGAGGAAGGCGCGCGCATGAATCTGTTCTCCGAAGCGTTCTCGTACATCCTCGACGGCGCGAATTGGGCCGGGCCGACGGGAATCGGCGCTCGATTGCTCGAGCACATGTGGTATTCATTGTTGGCCGTTGTGCTTTCGGCCGCTGTCGCGATTCCCATCGGACTGATCATCGGTCACCTGCGCCGCGGCGAAGCAGTGGTCGTCGGACTGGTCAACGCTCTGCGCTCACTGCCGACTCTGGGTGTGTTGGTGTTCCTGGTCCTGGTGATCGGATTGGGTCTGATCCCGCCGATCATCGCGCTGGTCCTGCTCGGGATACCGCCGCTGCTGGCGGGCACCTACTCGGGAATAGCCAACGTCGACGCTCACGTGGTCGACGCCGCCCGTGCAATGGGGATGACCGAATCACAGGTGCTGCTGCGGGTAGAGATCCCCAATGCACTCCCACTGATCCTCGGCGGACTACGGAACACCACCCTGCAGATCATCGCGACCGCGACCGTTGCGGCGTACGTCAACCTGGGCGGGCTGGGTCGCTACATCTTCGACGGTCTCGCGCTCTACGACTACGGCCGGGTTCTGGTGGGGGCGATCCTCGTCGCGCTGCTCACACTCGTCGTCGACGGCCTTCTCGCCCTTGCGGTGTGGACGTCGGTGCCGGGAACCGGTCGCCTCCGGCGGATGCCGACCGGACTGGCAAAAGTCTGACGGGCGACTCACACGAACGAAAAGCACCCCGAACCACCGGCCCGGGTAGGGCGGGGTTCGGGGTGCTTTTTTCTGTTTTCCTACGCGACGCCCTCGGCTCGCGCTGCTGCCGCAACTGCGTCCGCAACGGCCGGGGCGACGCGAGGATCGAGTGGGCTCGGGACGATTCGGTCCGCGGCCAACTCGTCGCCGAGAACCGAGAGGATTGCCTCGGCAGCGGCGAGCTTCATGCCTTCGGTGATACGGCGTGCACCGGCGTCGAGCGCGCCCTTGAACACACCGGGGAAGGCCAGAACGTTGTTGATCTGATTGGGGAAATCACTGCGTCCGGTCGCGACGATGGCCGCGTACTTCCTGGCCACCTCCGGGTGAATCTCCGGATCCGGGTTCGAGAGCGCGAACACGATGGACTCGGGGGCCATCGAGGCGATGACGCTCTCGTCCACCTTGCCTGCGGACAGTCCGAGGAACACGTCGGCTCCGGCCAGCGCATCGCCCGGTCCCCCGCTCAGTCCACGAGGATTGGTCCGTGCGGCGAGGTCGGCCTTGACGCCGGCGAGGTCACCGCGATCGGCCGAGACGACGCCCTTGGAATCGAGGACCACGACGTCGGAGATGCCGGCGGCGAGCAACATGTTCGCGCACGCAACGCCTGCAGCGCCTGCACCCGAGACGACCACTCGAAGCCCGGCCAGGTCCCGGCCCTGTACCCGTGCGGCACCCGTCAGCGCCGCGAGGACGACGATGGCGGTGCCGTGTTGGTCGTCGTGCATCACGGGGCAGTCCAGTGCCTCGACGACGCGTCGTTCCACCTCGAAACACCGCGGGGCGGAGATGTCTTCGAGGTTGACGGCTCCGAAACTGTGTCGCATCCGCACGATCGTCTCGACGATCTCGTCGACATCGTGGGTATCGAGCACGATCGGGATGGAATCGAGGCCGGCGAACTTCTTGAACAGCGCCGCCTTGCCCTCCATCACCGGCAACGACGCGCGCGGACCGATATCGCCCAGGCCGAGCACCGCGGAACCGTCGGAGATGACGGCGACCAGCCGGTCGGTCCAGGTGTAGCGCTTGGCCAGCGCCGGGTCGGCGGCGATGGCACGGCTGACCTGGGCCACTCCCGGGGTGTAGGCGATCGAGAGATCGCGCTGGGTCTCGAGCGGCGCGGCCAACTGGACCGAAAGCTTGCCGCCGAGATGCCCGGCGAAGATCTCGTCGTCGGTGATCGCGGCCGCAACTGCCGATGGTGTTCCTGTGGTGTCTTCGACTGCCGTCACGGTGAAAGCTCCTCGCACTGTCGGCCTCGACGAGGCAACACGTGTCTACGAAGTGATTGATGCTCGAAAGGGTCGCGGACTACCGGAGGGCGCCAGTACTGGCTGCCGACTGCCGAAAAGCGTGTCTCGCACGTGCGGCGGGTGTGCCTGCACAGTCAACGATGGGCTGTAGCCGCATCGCTGCAACGGCCCAAGTGTGCCATACCGCCCACCGAACTGACCACAGAGTCAGAAACCCAGCGTGAACCGCTGCCACCACTGCGCTACCGCCCTACTGCCACCATTGGGTCCACAGGACGAGACCGGTGACCACGAAGACCACGATCGCTCCGAGGAAGGCGGTGAATCCGCGTCGGTGATCGGCGATCCGCTGCGCTGCGATGGCGACGACAGCGGCAACGATGTGCACGGTGACCGACAGCGCGCCCGGTCCCGGGTAGCCGCGGGACTGACCGAGATATTGGGTGACGCCGACGCCGATCGCCAGCACCACCAGTCCGGCGGTGACGATGCCGCTGAGCCCCCGCAGGAAGCGCAGCCCGGCACCCGCTCCGGCCCCGCTCATGCTCCGGCCACGAATCCGCGGACGGAGTCCGCGATCAACTGCACCGCGATGGCGGCGAGCAACAGGCCTGCGATGCGCGCCAGCAGCGAAATGCCGCCTTCGCCGAGCAGCCGGATGAGGACGGTGGAGAATCGTAGAATCACGAAGAACAGGACGTGAATCGTGATGATGCCCAAGGCAATTGCGAGCAACGAGCTCGCGTTGCCGTCGGCCTGACTGACGTAGACGATCACCGCGGCGATAGCTCCGGGGCCCGCCATCAACGGCGTACCCAGCGGCACGAGTGCGACGTTGACGTCCTCGGCCGCCGCGTCGCCGCCCGCGCCCTTACCGGTGAGCAACGACAGCGCGATGAGCAGGAGCAGAAGTCCACCCGCGCCCTGCAGTGCCGGAATGCCGATGTGCAGGTAGCTCAGAATGGCCTGGCCGCCGATCGCGAAAACCGAGATGACGGTGAGCGAGACCGCGGGTGCCTGCCATGCGGCCTTGTTGCGCACTTCCTTGCTCTTGCGTCCCACCAGGGACAGGAACACCGGAATCGCGCCCGGTGGATCCATGATCACGAACAGCGTGATCAGAACCGTCAGGTACAGCGTCACGTCGAAGTTCATGACCGGGCCGCCGCGATCAGTCGGTCGTACTGCTCCGGGGCGGTGGTGTACTCGCCCAGCTTCACGGTCTTGTTGGTGCCGTGATAATCCGAGGACCCGGTGACGATGAGGTCCAGCTCCGCAGCCAACTCGGCCATCACCACGGTGTCCTCCGGCGAGTGGTCCATGTGGTGGACTTCCACACCGCCGAGCCCGAGCGGGGTGAGTTCTCGGATGTGGTCCAGATCCAGGATGCGTCCGCGCTTGCGGGCCCGGGCATGCGCGAGCACGCTGACGCCGCCTGCGGCGGCGATCATCTCGACGGCGACGTCGAGTGGAGTGTCGACCTTGCCCACGTAATACTTGCCACCCGTTGCCAGCGGACCGGCGAACGCCGCGTCCATGTCCGAGACGTAGCCGGCCTCGATCAGAGCCTGGCCCAGATGGGGACGACCGGCGGCCTCCCCGGCCGAGGCGAGAACCGCGTCGGGATCGATGGGTAGGCCGTCCGCGGCCATGTTCTCGGCGATGGCCCGCAGCCGGGTCACCCGCTCACCGCGCAGTCGTGCACGCTCGGCGGCGAATGCCTCGTTCTCGGGGTCGAACAGGTACGCCAGCAGGTGCACCGGGACGGGCGTGCCGTCCTCCCCACGACCGGTGCACGACAGTTCCATGCCGCGCACGAGCGTCAGGCCGGCGGGCGATGCGGCAGCGGCCTCGTCCCATCCCGCCGTGGTGTCGTGATCGGTGAGCGCCACCACCGACAGGCCCGCTGCCGACGCAGCGCGAACCAGCTCGGCCGGGCTGTCGGTACCGTCGGACGCTGTCGAGTGGGTGTGGAGATCGATGAGCACCAGAACAGTGTCCCAGGCGTACCGCCGTGATGTTCCGGGCCCACTGTTCTGTCGTTTTCCTGGCGTACGATTGCCCGCCATGCCGTCCCTTCCACCGCGTCCCTCACTGCCCTCGCTGCACCGACGAGGAAACAAGGCCGTTCCCGAGTCGAGTCCACGAATACCGGTGCCGACGGCGCGCGCCATCGTCGACTGCGCTGTCTACGTCGACGGCTCCCGGCTACCCGGCCGGTTCACTCACACTTCCGCGATCGCCGAAGTACGAGCCCGCGGCGAGGGGTTCGTCTGGGTGGGCCTGCATGCGCCGGACGACCGTCAGATGAACGCGATCGCTCAGTGTTACGACCTGCACGAGTTGATGGTCGAGGACACCGTGCACGCGCATCAGCGGCCCAAGCTCGAGCGATACGACGACGTCGCATTCCTCGTCCTACGCACGGTCAAGTACGTCGAACACGAGTCGGTGACGACGGCGAACGAGATCGTCGAGAGCGGCGAGATCATGGTGATGGTCGGTCGAGATTTCGTCATCACCGTCCGACACGGCGAACACTCCGGATTGGCCGGCGTGCGCCAGCGACTCGAGGACAATCCGGAGCAGCTCGCGCTCGGCCCGTCGGCGGTGCTGCATGCGGTGGCCGACCACGTCGTCGACGAGTACCTGGCCGTCACCGACTCGATCGAGAGGGACGTCGACGGCATGGAGGAGGAGGTGTTCTCCCCGCATCATCACGTGCCGATCGAGAACATCTATCTGCTCAAGCGGGAGGTCGTGGAACTACGCCGGTCGGTGACACCACTGTCGACGCCTCTCGCACGGCTGGTCCAGGAGCCCAGTGTTCCGAAGTCCGTCCGGCGGTACCTCCGTGACGTGCAGGACCATCACACCACCGTCGCCGAACGTATCTCCGAATACGACGAGGTACTCAGCTCGCTCGTCGACGCGGCCCTGGCTCGGGTGACGATGCAGCAGAACCTCGACATGCGCAAGATCTCGTCCTGGGTGGCGATCGCGGCGGTGCCGACCATGGTGGCCGGCATCTACGGCATGAACTTCGACAACATGCCGGAGCTGCACTGGACCTACGGGTATCACACGATCGTCGCGATCGTCGCCTGCGTGTGCGTCGGTCTGTGGCGCACGTTCCACAAGAACAACTGGCTGTAGATCCTGCGCCGGAGATCTACAGCCAGGGACGAACTCCGACAGAAGCGGGTAGCCACCGGAAGTCGACACCCTGTGCGCAGGAGCGCCCGATCAGAGGCTGGCTGCAGACCGGTTGGGGTCTCGAACGTCGATCCCCGCTTCCTTCCAGGCCTCGCGCAACGCATCCGCCCCGCGTAACCGCACCCAGGCGGCCTCGGTTCCGGTCAACGGCACCGCGGCGAAGAAATGAACCGGATCGAAAGGCTCCGGCAGCGGCAGGTCCGCGATGTCGCTCGGCCCGAGCAGCACGGCAGTGAACGGCGCGTTGGTCCACAGCGGCTCACCGAGATCGAGCAGGGCGTCCTCCACCAGCACGACGCCCTCCACCGCGGGCGAAGCCGCGAGCACGGCCAAGCTCTTGTGGACGCCCGACGCCACGCCTGCGCCACCGCGAAGGGTCAGTACCAGTTCGGCGCGAGGGCCACGGGACGGATCGGCGACCATGTCGTTCGGGTCTGCCATGGGATGACGCGAGCAGCCGAGGCTGACGTACCGCACCACCTCGGAGTCCGCTCCGAATCGCAGCACGTCCAGTGACTCCAGGCCGAGGAACGTCACGGACGCGGACGACGGGTTGTCGTCGCCGATCTCGGTCAGCAGATGTGCGCGTACCGCGGTAATGACACTCTCGCTCACGAGACCCATCCAACACCACCGGTGCCCGAGAAGTCCGTTCGGAGGTGCCACCGCGGACGAGGTGGGTACCGTCGTACCCGTGGTATCCGTTCTCGCTGTGTCCGACGAAACGATCGAATCTCTGTGGAGTCCGCAGGTGAAGTCGCTCGGCGTCGATCTGATTCTCGGCGCGGGCGACCTTCCGTTCGATTACCTCGAGTATCTGACCGACGCGTTGAACGCTCCGTGCGTGTTCGTGCCCGGCAATCACGACGCGGACCTGACGGGTTATTCGGCCGGGAAGGCCGGCTGGATGCGCGCAGGGCTGCCTGCCACCTGGCCGGGGCCGGTGGGTGCGATCAACGTCGACCGGCGGATCGTGTCCGCTGCCGGTCTGCGTATCGCCGGTCTCGGCGGGTCGATCCGCTACAACGGCGGACCCAATCAATGGACGCAACGTCAGCAGCGCAGACGCTCACGCACCCTCACTCGAACATTCGCGTGGAATCGCAACGTCCGCAAGGACGTACGGCCGGTGGACATTCTGCTCACTCACAGCCCACCCCTCGGAGTCGGCGACGACACCGACCCGGCACACGTCGGCTTCGACTGCCTGGACGAGGTGACGCGTCGACTCTCCCCACAGTTGTTGTTGCACGGCCACATTCATCCACACGGCCACACCCCGGACGATCTGGCCCTGCACGGGGCGGCGGTGATCAACACCGTCGGATACACCCTGCTCGACGTCGAACCGGGTGGGCAGCGACAGCACGTCGAAGCACCGAGGATCGTGAGGCGCAGACATGGCACGTGACACCGGATTTCCGGCCGCCGACGCGGAGAACGACTTCACCCGCCAGCGTCGACGCGCCGACGTGGCGAGACTCGTCGGGTGGCTGCGGCGTCAACCCGACGACGTCAACACCATCCTGCCGTTCGACGAGGTGGTCGCTGCCCTCGGCAAGGTCGGGGAACGGCACCTGGGTCTGCAGGTCATTCGCGTCGAGACCATCGTCGGCAGCGTCGACCGCACCCGGGACTTCGACAGATTCTTCAGGCCGACCTCGGCGCGGATCAGGGAACGCTGGCAGCGGTTGGCGGCGGCGCAGCGCCGCGGTGAAGCGATGCCGCCGATCCAGGTGTACCGCATCGGCGGCATGCATTTCGTCGTCGACGGGCATCACCGGGTGTCGATTGCGTTCGCGATGCATCGCACGACGATCGACGCCGTCGTCACCGAGATCATCACGCGTATCTCCCCCGAGGGCATCACCCGGCGCGGCGATCTGTTGATCAAGGATCATCGCCGCATCTTCCTGAGTCGGGTGCCCCTGGTGGGACGCGCAAGCGAGGCGGTACAGGTCACCGACCCGTTCGATTACGCGCAACTGAGCGAGTCGGTGGAGGCCTGGGGATTTCGGCTGATGCAGGAACTCGGGGAGTTCGTCGACCGCGGAACGGTCGCGCGACGCTGGTTCGGTGAGGAGTACCTGCCGGTGGTGCGCATGGTCCGGGCGGCCGAGATTCTCGAGGACCGCACCGATGCCGAGGCCTATCTGTGGATGAGCCGTGAGCGCTACCGCTTGGTGCGCGAGCACGTCTGGAACGATGAGATCGTCAGTGAACTCCGGCAGAAGGCCCTGGGGAAGCCCAACCGGGCGCAGTAGTCCGTCCGAGGCACCTCGGCTCACACCGGGGAAACCGGTACCCGATAATTAATTAGATGCGTTCAACATTTTAGTTCGATCGGTTCGTATTTTCGGTTGTCATAGGTAACGAGGTAGCTCTTCCATGTCCACCCGCCGCACACTGCTGCCAGGACTCTGTTTCATCGTCATGACCCTCGCCGTCCTGCAGACGATGGTCGTTCCCATCGTGGGCACCATCGGCACCCAACTGGGCGTCAGCACCACCGCTGCCGGGTGGGTGCTGACGGCGAACCTGTTGGCCGCGGTTATCGCCACCCCCGTCATCGGCCGACTCGCCGACCTGCACGGCAAACGCCCCGTGCTCATCGGCGTCCTGACCGTCGTGCTGGCGGGGTCGCTGCTGGCAGCGTTGACCGATTCACTGACCTGGCTGCTGGTGGGCCGCATTCTGCAGGGCGTCTCGTACGCCCTGTTCCCCATCGCCCTGGCGGTGTTGCGCGACGAGATGCCACCGCGCGCACTCGTCGGCTCGATGTCGATCCTGTCCGGCACTCTCGGCGTGGGCGGCGGATTCGGATTGGTGCTGACGGGGCTGCTCACGGCCAACGGTGCCGACTACCACCGCGTCTTCTGGCTCACCGTCGCCATCGTCGTGGTTGCACTCGGCATCGCGTGGTTCGGTGTCCCGGCCCGACCGCGTAGCGGCAGCGGGTCGGTCGACTGGTGGGGTGCCGTGCTTCTGGCGGGCACACTCCTGCTGCTGTTCCTGGCCCTCACCCAGGGCCGCACGTGGGGCTGGGGTTCGGTGGCCACCATCGGATGCGCTGTCGCGGGCGTGCTGCTGGGAACAGTCTGGTGGATCTTCGAGAAACGCATCGATGCCCCGCTCGTCGCACCCCGCATGCTCACTCACGGGCCACTGCTGGCCACCAACGTCGCCACCCTGTTCGTCGGCGTCGGAATGTTCGCCAACTTCCTGGCCTGCTCCTACTTCGTGCAGACCCCACGTGCCGTCGCCGGCTACGGATTCACCGCCAACGTTCTCGAAGCGAGTGTCGTGTACCTGCTGCCCGGTGCAGCGGTAGGAGTGGTGGCCGCGGTGATCAGCGGTCGCCTCATCGGATCGTTCGGGCCGCGCCGAGTTCTCGTCGGCGGTGCGGTGATCGGCGTTCTCGGATTTGCGTTCGTCGCGGTGGCCCATGATCACACCTGGCAGCTCATCACCGCGGGCATCGTCATCAACACGTTCGTCAGCCTCGCGTTCGCGGCCCTGCCCAACCTGCTCATGGCCGAGGTCAGCGCGGCGGACACCGGCGTGGCCAACAGCGTCAACTCGATCGTGCGCACCGTCGGCACGTCGATCGCGAGTGCGTCATTGTCCACCGTGCTGGCGATGTTCACCATCGACGGCACAAACGTGGCCCGCGAGAGCGCGTACACCGCAGCCTTCGTCGCCGGTGCCGTGGCCTGCGCCGTCGTCGCCGCGGCAGCCCTGGCCATCAGAAGCACCCCGGCAACGCGGCAATCGGTGCGGGTTGCCGAGTCCGAACCGAACACCACGTCGAACGTGCCACTGTGAGCCTGCGGCATGTGAGTGAAACTTCGTAGTGGGCTACGAAGTTCCGCTCACATGGGCGTAGCGCTCTACAACGTCAGGTTCGCACCCGACGCCTGGTCGAACACCGAGATCTTGCCCGGGTCGAACCACAGTTCCACCTGACCACCCTCGGCGGCCTTGGATTCGGCTGCCAGACGCGCAACCACCTGTGCGCCACCGAGATCGGCGATGCCGGCATCGGCGGCCAGCTCCTGGAGTTCGCTGGACTCGACCTTGGCACCCTTCAGCGTGAAGTAGACGTACTTGTCGCTGCCCATGGACTCGAGCACGTCGACGGTTGCGGTGAAGGTGGCGCCGCTCATCTTCTGGTAGCCGTCGATCAGTGCCGCGTCCTCGAAGTGCTCGGGACGGATACCGACGACCACCTCGCGGCCCGGGTTCTTGGCCTTGATCGCGTCCATTCGCTCGAGCGGGATCTCGATGTCGCCGAGGGCGGTGGACACTCCGTTCGAGGTGAGCTGTCCCGGAACGAAATTCATCGAGGGCGATCCGATGAAGCCGCCCACGAACAGGTTTCGCGGCTTGTCGTAGAGCTCCTGCGGAGAACCGATCTGCTGCACCAGCCCGCCGCGCAACACCACGACGCGGTCGCCGAGGGTCATGGCCTCGGTCTGATCGTGCGTGACGTAGACGGTGGTGGTGCCCAGGCGCTTCTGCAGCCGCGAGATCTCGGCGCGCGTCTGGACTCGCAACTTGGCGTCGAGGTTGGACAGCGGCTCGTCCATCAGGAAGGCCTTGGGGGTGCGAACGATGGCGCGGCCCATCGCAACTCGCTGTCGCTGACCACCGGAGAGGTTGGCGGGCTTCCGGTCGAGGTGCTGACTGAGATCGAGGATCTTGGCAGCCTCTTCGACCTTGTCGTTGATCTCGGTCTTGGAGAGCTTGGCGAGCGTCAGCGGGAAGGCGATGTTCTGCCGGACCGTCATGTGTGGGTACAGCGCGTAGGACTGGAACACCATCGCGATGTCGCGATCCTTCGGTGCCTTCTCGTTGACGCGCTCCCCCGCGATCCGCAGCTCACCCGACGAGATGTCCTCCAGCCCGGCGATCATGTTGAGCGTGGTGGACTTTCCGCAGCCGGACGGTCCGACGAGGATGATGAATTCGCCGTCGGCGATGGTGATGTCGACGTCGCTGACGGCAGCGGCGCCGTCCGGGTAGAGCTTGGTGACTTTGTCGAGAACGATTTCGGCCATGACGGTTATCCCTTCACTGCGCCGGACGTCAAGCCCGCCACGATACGTCGTTGGAAGAAGAGCACGAAAATGATGATCGGGATCGTGATGACGACGGCGGCTGCCGCGATCGATCCCGTGGGCTCCTCGAACTGAGAGCTACCGGTGAACTGCGAGATGGCCGCCGGGACGGTGACCGAACGTTCCGTCGCCGTCAGCGAGATGGCGAGCAGGAGGTCGTTCCAGGCGAAGATGAACACCAGGATCGATGCGGTGACGATGCCCGGTGCCGCCAGCGGGGCGATGACCTTGCGGAAAGCCTGTGCGGGCGTTGCTCCGTCCATCTTCGCCGCCTTCTCCAGCTCCCACGGGATCTCGCGGAAGAACGCGGAGAGGGTGTAGATCGCCAACGGCAACGCGAAGGTGATGTACGGGATGATCAGACCCGGCCAGGTGTCGAACAGACCGAGCGAGCGCGAGATGTCGAACAGCGGTGTCACCAGCGAGATCTGGGGGAACATCGCGATCAGCAGAGCCGCACCGACCAGGAGCTTCTTGCCCGGAAAGTCCAGCCGGGCAACGGCATACGCGGCCATGGTGCCGATCACGACGGCGATCACCGTGGTGATCAACCCGATTCCGATGGAGTTCACCAGCGCCGAGGTGAACTGGTTGGTGGAGAAGATGCCCTTGTAGTTCTCCAGAGTGAACGACTGCGGGATGAACTTTCCGTCGGCGATCGTGGCCGTCGATTTGAACGACAGGCTGATGATCCACGCCAACGGAACGAGCGCGTAGAGGAGGACGAGGACGTTGACGACCGTCCAACCGACCTTCTTGCGAGGCGTAACAGTGGTCATTACTTGCGGCCTCCGTCGTCGGATCCCGGTGCCGAGGCACCGAACAACTTGATGAACACGAACGCGATGATCGCGACGCAGAAGAAGATCAGGATGCTGATCGCCGACCCGAGTCCGAGGTTGAACGCGCCGAACAGGTTGTTGTAACCGAGAATCGACACCGATCCTGTCTCGTTGCTCCCTCGGGTGAGGACGTAGATGTTGTCGAAGATGCGGAACGCGTCGAGCGTGCGGAAGAGCACCGCGACGAGAATTGCCGGCTTCATCAACGGAATGGTGATCCGCATCAGCCGCGTCCAACCACCCGCTCCGTCCACCTCGGCGGCCTTGAGCAGATCGTCGGGCACCAGAGCCAGGCCTGCCAGCAGCAGCAGAGCCATGAACGGGGTCGTCTTCCACACCTCGGCCAGAACCACGATCGCGAGCGACGGGAACTGCTCGGTGAGTGGCGCGCTGCCGTCGGGCAACAGGTTGGCGAGATAACCGGTGCCCGGGGTCCAGGCGTAGTACCAGCTGTACGCGGCGGCGACGGTCACGATGCCGTACGGAATGAGCACCACGGTGCGGACGAGTCCGCGGCCGAAGATGGTGCGGTGCATGACCAGAGCCACTGCCAGACCGAGGATGAACTCGATGATCACCGAGATGATCGTGATGCCGGCGGTGACGCCGAATGCCGTCCACCAGTAGCCGTCGGACAGCACGGTCACGTAGTTGGAGATGCCGACGAATTGGCGATCCTCGGGGAACGCGAGGTTGTACTTCTGCAGACTGAGCCAGAAGGCGTACACGATCGGGTAGCCGGTGACCGCGAGCATCAGGATCGCCGCGGGTGCGACAAGGAGCAATCCCAGGCGTCGTTCGGCTTTCTTACCGTCGGAGATGTTCTTCAGAGCCGCCTGCCGATCGGCGGGCTGCGGCTGCGATTCGGTGGGATCGCTCATGGAATCAACCCTTCGGAATTGACGGCCTTGCTGACCAGTTCTGCGAGCTTGTCCACGTCGGCAACCGGATCGATGTTCTGCGGCGGGTTGAGGGCATCGGTCAACAGAATCGAAATGCTCTGGTAGGCAGGCGAAACGGGCCGCACTGCCGCGGACTCGATGGAACCGAGCACCCCTTCCCATGCGGGATAGACGGCCTGGAACTCCGGATCGGAGTACAGCGACTTCAGCACCGGGGGCACGCCGCCGTTGACGGCGTTGTTGCGCTGATTCTCCTGGTTGGTGAGGCACTCGACGGCTTCCCAGGCGAGGTCCTCGTGCTGAGTGGTCTTCGCGACGCCGATGTTGAAGCCGCCGATGGTGACCTTGGCGGGCTCCCCCGCGTTCACCTCGGGGTACGGAGCACTGCGGAAGACCTCGGCGATGCGTGCATCCTGCTGATCGGCAGGCACATTCGCCAGATCGAGGAACGACACTGCCCCGGCGACGGCGTTCTCCTTCAGGCCGGGAAGCACGAACGGGTAGTTGACCTGGAAGGCCATCCGTCCCGACTCCATGCCGAGTCGAGCTGTCGCCTCGTCGCTCTGCGAGACCGATGGATCGCGGCCGTCGGCCGTGGCCACCCGCTTGATGATCTCGAGGGCCTTCTCGGTGGCGGCGCGATGCTCGGGAGTGTCGTTGAGTGTCACCGTCGTTCCGTCTTCGGCGACCACCGACCCACCCGCGCTCTCGAGCAGCGAGTTGAACCAGACCATGAAGCCCTCGTACTGCTTGGCCTGCACACCGATCTGAGCGGGCTTACCGGCGGCCGCGTTGGCCTCGGCCACGTCGATCAGCTGATCCCACGTCTGCGGCGGGGTACCGCCCGGCACCTCGTCGGGCCGGTACCAGAGCAACTGGGTGTTGGAGTTGAGCGGAACGGCGTAGAGCTGGTCCTGCCATTCCGCGGTGGCGAGCGGGCCTTCCAGGGTGGACCCGTCGCGCAGCTTCGCCGAGAGGTCGTCCGGGACGGGCAATGCCCATCCGGCCTCGGCGAATTCGGCGGTCCAGACGACGTCGAGCGTCATCAGATCCAACGTCTGGTCGTTTCCGGCGAGACGCCTCGCGAGCTGCAGGCGCTGATCGTTGGCACTCTTGGGCAGTGTTCGCTGCTCCACCCGATACCGGCCGTTGGAGGCGTCCGAACACACCTGTGCCGCAGCGGCGTACTGCTCTGCGCCGTCTGCGGCAGTGTAGAAACTCAGAACCGGAACCGAACTGTCGGACGAACCACACGCTGCGAGCAACGGACTCGTCACCAGAGCCGCTGCCGCCAACACCCCTATCCTCGTTGCTTTTCCACGCCTACGACCACGATGTCTCGGCACTGTCCCGCCTCCGTACGTTCGGTTACTCGCGCAGCCCTTGTGTCGGCACTGCCGTGCACGAGAGAAACGTAACCGAACTCACTGGCCTCGAGGGCGATTTGGGGCTATTCCGTTACCTGTCGGTTGCCTGGTCGTCCAACCGTTGTGATCAAATCGACAGTTTGGCGAGCAGGTCGCGTGCTTTCTCTGCCGTCCGGGGCTCGCAGATGACGTCGTAGCGTCCGGCGACCAACTGCATGCTCGACGCGAAATCACGCTGACCCTTGGTGGCCGCATACGGAATGGACGCCGAAATCAGGCCGAAGATGATGCCGCCGCCGACGCCGATGAGCAACGCGCCGAAGATGTTCTCGCTGAAGATACCGAGGACGAGCCCGAGGAACACGCCCAACCATGCACCCGAAACAATGCCTCCGCCAATGACTTTGGGCCAGGTGAGCCGGCCGAGAACGCGTTCGACCTGCATCAGATCGACGCCGACGATGGTGACGTCCTGTACCGAGAATTCCTCGTCGGAGAGGAAATCGACTGCGCGCTGCGCCTCGGCATAGGTGGGGTAGGAACCGATGGGCCAGCCGGACGGCGGCGTCGGCAGTCCTTGCCCTGGGCGGCCCGGCTGTGAGAGGGGATTGGTCATGCCCCCATTGTGCCCCGAAACGGACTTTTCTGGTCGCTTCTGCAGGCTCCGCTCCGGCACCGTCACACCCATTGTTCGGCCCTCGGACAACCGCCTCGATCAGGAGATCGGCGGCTCGAACGTCGTCGTGCGTGTCAGACCGGCCGCGCGGCCCTTCGCCGAGACGACCAGCGCCATCTTGCGGCTCGCCTCGTCGATCATCTCGTCGCCGAGCATCACCGCACCGCGAGCGCCGCCCGCCGCCGAGGTGTGGAACTCGTACGCGTCGAGAATCAGCTCGGCCTTGTCGTAATCGTCCTGTCGTGGCGCGAAGATCTCGTTGGCCGCCTCGATCTGCGTCGGATGCAGCACCCACTTGCCGTCGAACCCGAGGCCGGCCGTCCGTCCCGCGGCCCGGCGAAACGCATCGAGATCGCGTATCTGCAGGTACGGTCCGTCGATTGCCTGCAATCCGTGCGTCCGAGCCGCCAGCAGGATCGTCATCAGAATGTGGTGATAGGCGTCGCCGGTGTCGTATCCCACCGGCTGTTCCCCGACGACGAGGGTGCGCATGTTGACGCTCGCCATCAGGTCGGCCGGCCCGAACACCAACGTCTGCACCCGGGGGCTCGCGGTTGCGATCTCGTCGATGTTGCGCAGGCTGCGTGCGCTCTCGATCTGCGGCTCGATGCCGATGGCCCCGACGTCGAGACCGTGCTCCTTCTCGAGCTGAGTGAGCAACAGATCCAACGCCTGTACGTGCGCCGCACACTCGACCTTCGGCAACAGGATGGCGTCGAGATTTCCACCCGCCCCGGAGACGACGTCGATGACGTCGCCGTACGTCCACTGCGTCGTCCAGTCGTTCACGCGCACGACCTTGAGCTGATCGCCCCAACCGTCGGAGTTCAACGCGTCGACGATGCGTGCGCGGGCCTCGACCTTGGCGATCGGCGCGACGGCATCCTCGAGATCGAGGAAGATCGCGTCCGCAGGCAGGCCCTTGGCCTTGGCGATCATCTTGTCCGAACTGCCCGGAACGGCCAGTACCGATCGACGCAATCCCGAAGCACCCATCGAAAGCACTACCCCTGTCTGATTCACCCGCTGTATTGCCCTGCCTCTAACCTTGCCATCATGGCAGCACTGAGCAAGGTATTCGCGGCCAGGCTCGCCGGCCTCGGCGTCCTGGGCCCCGACGGCGAATCGATCGGGCGAGTGCGCGACGTGGTGGTCTCCATGCGCGTGGGCAGGGCACAGCCGCGAGTCCTCGGGCTCGTGGTCGAATTGGCAACGCGCCGAAGAATTTTCGTCCCGATGCTGCGAGTGACCAGCATCGAGCCCAACTCCGTTCAGCTCACCACCGGAAACGTCAGTCTGCGCCGATTCACTCAGCGCGCGAACGAGATTCTGGTGTTCGCGCAGATCCTCGACTCCAAGGTCCGCGTCGACGATCCCGAGCTCGACGAATTGCACGACACCGATTCCGTCGTCGTCGATCTCGGCATCGAGCTCACCCGAACTCGAGACTGGAAGGTCGCACGCGTGGCGGTGCGTAAGCAGCGCCAGCGCCTTGCGCGACGCGGTGCCATCCATGTCGTCGACTGGCAGCACGTGCAGGGGCTCACGCAGAACGAACTGTCGATGCCCGACCAGGGTGTGGCGCAGCTGTTGATGCAGTTCGAGGACCTGCGCGCCGCCGACGTGGCGAATGCGATGCGCGAGCTCCCCGTCAAGCGCCGCATGGAGGTGGCGCGGGCATTGGACGACGAGCGCCTCGCCGACGTCGTCCAGGAATTGCCCGACGACGATCAGGTGGAGCTGATGCACTACCTCGGAGTCGACCGTGGTGCCGACGTGCTCGAGGCCATGGACCCCGACGACGCTGCCGACCTCCTCGGCGAGCTGCCCGAGACCGAAGCGGAATCGCTTCTACGACTGATGGATCCAGAGGACTCCGCGCCGGTGCGCCGCCTGCTCGAGCACTCCCCCGACACCGCCGGCGGTCTGATGACGCCCGAGCCCGTGATCCTCACCGCGTCGACGACGGTGGCCGAGGCCCTCGCTCGGGTACGCAACCCCGACCTGACGCCTGCGCTGGCCTCACTCGTGTTCGTGGTGCGGCCGCCGACCGCAACACCGACCGGCCCATATCTGGGCTGTGTTCACCTGCAGCAACTGTTGCGAGAACCCCCGGCGAGCCTGGTGGGCGGAGTCGTGGACAGCGCACTCCCGCGGCTGTCCCCCGAGGACAGCCTGACCGCGGTGACGCGGTACTTCGCGACGTACAACCTCGTCTGCGGCCCGGTGGTCGACGACGAGGACCACCTGGTCGGGGCCGTGACCGTGGACGACGTCCTCGATCACCTGCTGCCCGAGGACTGGCGAGATCAGGAAGTGGCCGGACAGTGAAAGAAACAGCACGCCAAAGAATGGACACGCCGCGCGGTTCGCGGCTGTTCAACGTCAACTTCGACTTCGATCTCGGCAAGTCGGGTGAGAAAGCCGCCAGGTTCTTGGGCACCGGACGCTATCTGGCGATTCAGACCGGCATCGTCATCGTCTGGATCTTCCTCAACGTCGTGGCCGTCAATCTGCAGTGGGACCCGTATCCCTTCATCCTGCTCAACCTCGCCTTCTCGACGCAGGCCGCGTACGCCGCGCCGTTGATCCTGCTCGCCCAGAATCGGCAGGACGATCGCGACCGCGTCTCTCTCGAAGAGGATCGGTCGCGGGCTCAGCAGACCAAGGCCGACACCGAGTTTCTCGCGCGGGAGCTCGCAGCCCTGCGTATCGCCGTCGGTGAAGTCGCCACCCGTGACTATCTGCGCCGCGAACTCGACGACATCAGGGCGTTGCTGGAACAAGCGACGGGTCAACCCGCCAACGCACCGAAGAAGGCGCGCAAGAAAGCGGCCGCACGCCTGGCCGACGACGCGTCGGGCGAGACCGACCCGCAATAGACCGCGCACCCCTCCGCGCCTGGTAACGGCCCGATAACGGAACAGTCTCGAATCAGGTACCCTCGATCCCGGTCATCAGGTCGGGCCCCGGAGATCATCCGGGGAAATCAGGAGGTACAGCGCGCGTGGGTCGTCACAGAAAAGCATCGAATTCCAAGGTTCGACGGAACTCGGTGATTGCTCTGGCAGGCCTCGTCCCCGCGGGACTCGTCACGGCCGCGACCAGCGCCGGAGCCACCGAATACATCCCGTTCGTCACCGCCAAGACGGCCCCGGCCGCACAGGAATCGAACTCCGTGGTCGAGACCCCGCAGCCGATCGCCCAGGACCAGCAGGCGCAGCCGGTGGCTCAGGCCGAGCTGCCGACACCCGCCCCGGTCCCCGCACCCGCGCCGGTTCCCGAGATCCCGCCCACACCCGAGCTGCCCACCAACCTTGCGGTCAGCCCCATCGCGATCCCGGTCGTCAACGTCTCCGCCTACAAGAACGCCGAGCGCATCCTGGCCCAGCAGCAGCCCGGCTGCGGCATCAGCTGGACCGTCATCGCCGGCATCGGCCGCGTCGAGTCCACCCACGCCAACAACGGCAAGGTCGACGACTCGGGCGAACTGCACGAGCCCATTCTCGGACCGGTTCTCAACGGCACCCTCGCCGGCAATCAGGTGATTCGTGACACCGACGGCGGCGCGCTCGACGGCGACACCCAGTACGACCGTGCAGTCGGCCCCATGCAGTTCCTGCCCTCTACGTGGAACCTCTACCACGCCGACGGCAACGGCGACGGAGTCTCCGACCCACAGAACCTGTACGACGCGGCCCTGGCCACCGGCATGTACCTGTGCGACGACGGCACCAACGCCCGCGACCTGGCCTCGACCACCCGGGCAATCCTGCGTTACAACAATTCGATGGCCTACGTGGCAAACGTGCTCGCGTGGTCGGCCGGTTACGCCACCGGCATCGTGCCCTCCTCGGACCAGCTCCCGCGGATTCACTGAATTCAACGCAGCACTAGATCGAGCTGCCCTGCTGTTCATCGGGAGTCGGCGCACCGCCTAGCATGAAGCAATGGCTGTACTGACCGAATCCGACGTTCGGACCGCGCTGACGAAGGTCATCGACCCCGAGATCCGTAAACCCATCACCGACCTCGGCATGGTCAAGAGCATCGACATCGCCCCCGACGGAGCCGTCGGCGTCGGCATCTACTTGACGACCTCCGGTTGCCCGATGAAGACCGAGATCAGCGATCGCGTGAAGAACGCCGTCGCCGACGTCGCCGGGGTCGGCACCGTGACGGTCGAACTCGACGTGATGAACGACGAGCAACGCACCGCACTGCGCAAGTCCCTGCGCGGCGATTCCGCCGAGCCCGTCATTCCCTTCGCGCAACCCGGATCGCTGACGCGCGTGTACGCGGTGGCGTCGGGCAAGGGCGGCGTGGGCAAGTCCAGCGTGACGGTCAACCTTGCCGCGTCCCTTTCCGCCCGCGGCCTGTCGGTGGGTGTGCTCGACGCCGACATCTACGGCCATTCCGTTCCCCGCATGCTCGGCAACGACGCGCGACCCACGCAGGTGGAGAAGATGATCATGCCGCCGCAGGCGCACGGCGTGAAGTTCATCTCGATCGCTCAGTTCACCGAGGGCAACACGCCGGTCGTCTGGCGCGGACCCATGTTGCACCGGGCCTTGCAGCAATTCCTCGCCGACGTGTTCTGGGGCGACCTGGACGTGCTGCTCCTCGACCTTCCGCCCGGCACCGGCGACGTGGCAATCTCTGTCGCACAACTGATTCCGAACGCAGAGATCCTCGTGGTCACCACCCCGCAGCAAGCCGCTGCCGAGGTCGCCGAGCGCGCCGGAGCGATCGCACTGCAGACGCGTCAGCGCGTTGCGGGCGTCGTGGAGAACATGTCATGGCTCGAGCTGCCCGACGGTACCCGGATGGATATCTTCGGATCCGGTGGCGGACAGGACGTATCGGATCGCCTCACCAAGGCCGTGGGCGCCAAGGTGCCTCTGCTGGGCCAGATTCCGCTCGACACCGCCGTCCGTGAAGGCGGCGACGCCGGCACTCCGATCGTGTTGGGCCACCCGGATTCGCCTGCGGCACAAGCACTCGAGGCGGTCGCCGGAAAACTTGCAGTGCGCGAGCGCGGACTGGTGGGAATGTCGCTGGGAATCGACACAACTCGGAAACTGTAGGGCAGGCGCTTATACCCGACAAACGACGCGGGGAACAGGGTTGGAGCCTTATGATTTGCCTTCAATCCTACTGTCGATAGAGAGTGGCCTTCATGAAGAAGCCGCATCGGGTCAGGCCGGTCGTCGTTCCGGTACTGATCGCACTGCTGATGACCCTGCTGGGATCCGTACTCGGTCCCGCGCTGGCGTCGGCACAACCTGCCCCGCCAGCCCAGAATTATTCGATCGCGACAGACACCACGTTCGCGCCCTTCGAATTCCAGGACGAGACAGGCAAACTCGTCGGAATCGACATGGACCTGCTCGCGGCCATCGCCGTCGACCAGGGCTTCGACTACACCGTCGAGCAGGTTGGATTCGACACCGCACTCCAGGGCGTCACCAGCGGCCAGTTCAACGGAATGATCGCCGGCATGTCGATCACCGACGAGCGCAAGGCCACCTTCGACTTCTCCGATCCGTACTTCGATTCCGGTGTCCAGATGGCAATTCTGGATTCGAACGACGAGATCAAGGGCTACGAAGACCTGCGCGGTAAGTCGGTCGCGGTCAAGAACGGCACCGAGGGTGCGACGTTCGCGACGTCGATCGCCGATCAGTACGGCTTCACCATCCGCAGCTTCGACGACTCCGCGACCATGTTCGAGGAAGTGCGTACCGGAAACTCCGCAGCGGCCTTCGAGGATTACCCGGTTCTCGCCTACGGCATCACCCAGGGCAACGGCTTCAAAACGGTCACCGAGAAAGAAGCCGGTGCCAGTTACGGATTCGCCGTCGCCAAGGGCACCAACGCCCAGTTGCTCGACCAGTTCAACACCGGCCTCGAAAACCTGCGCGCCAACGGCCAGTACGACGAAATCCTCGACACCTACCTCAACGCCGACGCGTCCACCGCCGACACCTCGATCCCCGGCCTGATCGCCAGCAGCTGGCAGTTGCTGCTCAAGGGTCTGTGGCTCACGATCGTGCTGACCGTCATCTCCATCGCCATCGCGTTGGTACTCGGCGGCATCTTCGGCCTGTTTCGCGTCTCGACCAACATCGTGCTCCGCGGCATCGGAACCACCTACGTCGACATCTTCCGTGGCACACCGCTTCTGGTGCAGGCATTCTTCATCTACTTCGGCGTACCCGCGGCACTGAACTTCCAGATGTCCGCGTTCACCGCAGGCATCATCACACTCTCGCTCAACGCCGGTGCGTACATGGCCGAGATCGTCCGCGGCGGCATCCTCGCCGTCGACAAGGGCCAGATGGAGGCGTCGCGCAGCCTCGGCATCAGCTACCTCAAGTCGATGCGAAAAGTGGTGATGCCACAGGCAATTCGCACGATGATCCCGTCGTACATCAATCAGTTCGTCATCACGCTCAAGGACACGTCGCTGCTCTCGGTCATCGGCCTCGCCGAGCTGACGCAGACCGGTCGTCTGATCATCGCCCGCAACTTCGAGTCGTTCAACATGTGGCTGATCGTCGGCGTCCTGTACTTCATCATCATCATGGCTCTCACCAAGCTGTCGAACCGGCTCGAGAAGAGGATCAACAAATGAGCACCGAACTGACCAAGGACCTGCCGGTCGACAAAGGTCCGGGAACGAAGATCTCGATCAAGGCCCTGCAGAAGGCGTTCGGCGACAACACGGTTCTCAAGGGCATCGACGCCGAGATCGCCAACGGTGAAGTGGTCTGCGTGATCGGACCGTCCGGCTCCGGCAAGAGCACGTTCCTGCGTTGCCTCAACAAGCTCGAGGACATCACCGCCGGATCGGTCGTCGTCGACGGCACCGACCTCACGGCCAAGAACGTCGACCTGGACAAGGTGCGCCAGAACATCGGCATGGTGTTCCAGCACTTCAACCTCTTCCCACACATGACCGCCCTCGAGAACGTCATGCTCGCGCCCGTCGAGACCAAGAAGATGTCGAAGTCGCAGGCCAAGGATTCGGCCGTGAAACTGCTCGAACAAGTGGGCCTGTCCGAGCGTGCGAACTACAAGCCGGCCAACCTCTCCGGCGGGCAGAAGCAGCGCGTCGCCATCGCCCGGGCACTGGCCATGAGCCCGTCGATCATGCTGTTTGACGAAGCCACCAGCGCCCTGGACCCCGAAATGGTCGGCGAAGTTCTGCAGGTACTGCGCGACCTCGCCAAGGGCGGTATGACGATGGTGGTCGTCACCCACGAAATGGGCTTCGCGCGTGAGGTCGCGGATCGAGTGATCTTCATGGCCGAGGGCGTCATCGTCGAAGAGGGAACACCCGACGAGCTGTTCGGGAATCCACAGAACCCACGCACCCAGGACTTCCTGAACAAGGTGCTCTAGCCACTGGCCCGCCCACTCCTGCCGCCCGCCCCGCCGCGGATCAATGCGCCTTTGTTGCACTCAGAGCGACTGAATCCCACATTCATCCGACGGGGGGCGCAGCGGTCGGGCGGGCGCAGCCTGCAGACTGGGTGGTTCGTCGGGCCGGTTGGGGCTATGCCTACGTGGCGTCCGCGTCGATGGGCGGGGTATCGCCCGCCGCGAGTTTCGGTTCGTTCTTGCTCATCGACACGGCTCCCCCGGATGTACTGCCCGAGGACACGCCGTTCTGCGGGGTGGGCCCGCCGACGTTCTTCGGCTTGGTGTCGAAGGGCTTGCCTTTGAAGGTGTCGTCCAGCGGATTTTTGAAGATCGAGTCGTCGCCGTCGAGCAGGTGCTTGGTGATCACGGCTCGGGGTGTCATGCCGCGGAGTTGGTTGAGGTCGGCGAGGGGCTTACGCAGGTCCTCGAAGTCGGTGCCGAGCTCGTCCTTGAGTTGTTGGCTCGCGCCGTTGGCGTAGTCCTTGACCTGGCGGAGCGATTTCGACACCCAGCTGATGGCACCGGGGAGACGATCCGGGCCGAGGATGACCAGAGCTGCTACGAGGAGAATGACGAGCTCTCCCCAACCGATGTTGCCGAACACGGGTGCCAGCCTACGTCGTCAGTCGGAAACCGGCGTGACGGACAGGTCCACCAGCCGTCCGGAGCGGACGAGTTGCACCGGCACCGCCTGGCCGATCGTGGTTTCCTGCACCGCGACGACGAGCTCGTCCGCGTCCCCCACCGAGCGGTCGCCGACCTTGGTGATGACGTCCCCTTCGACGATTCCGGCTTGCTGGGCCGGCCCACCGGCCCGGACGTTGGCGACTTCTGCGCCCGCCGAGGTTTCGTTGATCACCGAACGCGCGTTGATCCCGAAATCCGGGTGCCGCATGACGCCGTCCCGAATCAGGGCCTGCGCCACCTCGGTGACCTCGTCGACGGGTATCGCGAAGCCCAGTCCCACCGATCCGCCGCTCTCGCTTCGGATGGCGGAGTTGATGCCGATGACGCGACCTTCGAAGTCGATGAGGGGGCCACCGGAGTTACCCGGGTTGATGGCTGCGTCGGTCTGTACCGCGTCGATGACGGCGTTGGTGTCGGTGCCCTCCCCCGACAGCGCGACGGGGCGGTCGAGCGCACTGACGATGCCCGAGGTGACCGTCTTGTTCAGGCCGAGCGGCGACCCGACGGCGATGACGTCCTGGCCGACGCGGACGTCGTCGGAGCGCCCGAGCTGAGCCTCGGTGAGGTTGCCGACGTCGGTCTTGAGCACGGCGAGATCGGTCTTGGTGTCGCGGCCGACGATGCGTCCGGGCACTTTGGTGCCGTCAGAGAAGGTGACTTCGAGGGTCGACTTGTCCTCGTCGGATGCGGCGAGCGAGATCACGTGATTGTTGGTCACGATGTAGCCCTCGTCGGCGTCGATCACGACGCCCGAGCCGGTGCCTCCGGTCTCGCCGAGGGTCACCTGAATCGAGACGACCGACGGCAGGACCTCGTCGGCCACCTTGCTGATCTGGCCGCGTGGGACGTCGTCGCCACTGGACTGGGTCAGTGTCACTTTCTGGCTGGTCAGTGCGCCGGTCACTTCGGCGGTCAGGCGGCCGAACAGTCCACCGACCAAGCCGATGACGAGGGCAAGGACACCGAGTACGACGAGCGCCCGCACGGATACCGATCGCCCGAACAAGACGTCGCGCACGCCGAGCTTGGTTCCAGGCGGGAGTACAGGAGGTGGTGGGGTGTCGAGGGCCGCGCCGCCCATCGACACTCGGGACGCGGGATCACGCCACGGATCGGCCGGGACCTGGGGGCCGGCGTCGGACTCGTCGACGGCGTCGGGGTCGCGCTGCAGTGACTCGGTGGCGTCGTCGGGACGTCCGAAGGCCTCGGCCAGGACGGGGTCCGGCGGCCGGACCGACAGCCGGGAAGGCAGTTGTTCGTCGGGGCGACGTGGGGAGAACGAACCGCCGACGTCATCGGGACGTCCGAACACCGAGGCCGACACCGGATCGACGGTGGGTCGATGGACCGGACGCGGCGGCAACCGTGGACCTTCGTCTGCTGTGCCTGTGGTCTCGGTGCTGGTCGAATTCGATGTCACGCGTCCGGTTACCCCTCGCATACGTCGGTGTGAGAGTTCAGTATCACTCGAGCGGTCGGGGCAGCTCGATGCAGGTGAGGACTCGTCGGGCAGAAAACGCGGCGGTCAGCGTCGACGACGGCGCACGGCCTCGACGGACGCCATGAACGACCGCTTGGATCGAGCGGGCCCGTCTTCGCCTGCACAGGACGGAATCTGGCTCAGCAAACCGAGGAGCGAATGTGGCATCGGCATCTCGCCCGCTCCGCGGAGCGCTCGACGCGCCTGCTGCTGCGCCTCGACCTCGGCCGAGCATTCCGGGCATTCGGAGAGGTGGTGAGCGGCGCGGAGGTGAGCGGGCATTCGTAGTTCACCATCGACGTAGGCTGCGACGGCTTCACTGGCCAGATGTTCGGTGGAGCTGAATTGCCGAGGCTTGCGTGCCTGCGTCATCCAACCCTCCTCGTAGCTAGTGGACACTTGCGTGACCCGAGTCGACCTTCCCGTGCACTCGAAGGTACTCCCGTAGCGCGTGACGGCCACGGTGAATGCGACTACGAACCGTTCCGAGCTTGACGCCCAGTGTCGCACCGATCTCTTCGTACGACAGTCCTTCGATGTCGCACAACACGATTGCGGCGCGAAACTCGGGTGCCAGTGAATCGAGCGCAGACTGCAGATCCGGGTCGAGGCGAGCGTCGTGGTAGATCTGCTCGGGGTTGGGCCGGTCCGACGGAACGCGGTCGTAGTCCTCGGGCAGTGCTTCCATGCGGATACGGCTGCGGCGACGAACCATGTCGAGGAACAGGTTGGTCGTGATGCGGTGCAGCCAGCCCTCGAACGTTCCCGGCTGGTAGTTCGACAGGGAGCGGAACACGCGGATGAAGGTGTCCTGAGTCAGGTCCTCGGCGTCCTGGGCATTGCCGGAGAGGCGGTACGCGAGTCGGTAGACGCGGTCGCCGTGTTCGCGAACGAGCTCGTCCCAGGACGGCATGGTGGAGTTCTCGCCGGTCGCATCGAACACTGCGGTGCCGCTGAGGTCGTCGGGGGTGGGCACGGACTCGGGTAGACGTGCGATGTCGCGATCGCCGTTGATCTTGTAAATAGTTGGATCCTCCTGCTCAGGACTGCGTACGTCCTTCTGATTCAACCGACGACTACCCTCGGATGTTCCAGCTCACACTTCGCAATCGAGACGGACCTGCGATTCCTCCATAGCCTGACCGACCCGCGTGTGGGTCCGGTATGAATCACCTGAGGCCCACCTGAGAATGTGTGCGTGAGATCGAGCCCCGGGCACGATAACCTCGGGACGTGCCGACCAACGCCGAGAAGATGCTCGCTTATGCCGAAGACTCCGCTCAGGAGGACGAGGTTCTGATCGCAGCCAGAGAGCGAGCCGTCGACCTCGGTGCCGCTCCGGTGCCGCCGTCCGTCGGTGCCATCCTGAGCATCTTCACTCAGATGCTCGGCGCGAAGACTGTCGTCGAAATCGGAACGGGCGCGGGAATCAGCGGCCTGTGGTTGCTCGACGGGATGCGAGCGGACGGTGTACTGACCACCATCGACACCGAGCCCGAACACCAGCGGGCAGCGCGAGAAGCATTCCGGGCAGGGGGAATTGCGCCGTCCCGCACTCGGCTCATCAACGGCTGGGCCTTGGACGTACTCCCCCGATTGGCCGACGACACCTACGATCTGGTCTTCATCGACGCCAGCCCTGCGGACCATCCACACTTCGTCGCCGAGAGTGTGCGGTTGCTACGCCCCGGCGGAGTTCTGGTGCTGCACAACGCATTGCTGGGTGGACGGGTGGCCGACCCGACTCAACGAGACGCGACTGCGGTGGCCGTTCGATCGGCCGCGCGAGCCATCGCCGAGGACGAGCGCCTGACGACGGTGCTGCTTCCTCTGGGCGACGGGTTGATCTGCGCGTCGCGGGCGTGAGTGCGCTCCGCGCAGTGGTGCGGTTAGGTGCCCTCTGGGGGCTGTTGCATTTTGTGTGAGCGGTAGTTCGACGTTGTAAAGGGGTGGCTCGGGTTCGATGCCCGGGTCAC